>JBFHJY010000050.1:0-10708 GCA_041595655.1 Azoarcus sp. | reverse complement strand
CTGCCAGTCGATCTCCAGCAGGATGTCGTCGCCCGACTCGATCTGCTGGCGGATCCAGGCCTTCGACGTGCCGTAGTAGTTGCCATGCACCTCGGCCCACTCGAGGAACTCGCCCCGGTCGCGCATGTTGCGGAAGGTGTCGATGTCGACGAAGTGGTAATGCCGACCCTCCACCTCCCCGTCACGCGGAGCGCGCGTGGTGTAGGAGACCGACAGCTTGACGCGTGCATCGCGCGCGAGCAGACCGCCGACCAGCGTGGTCTTTCCGGCGCCGGAGGGCGCGGTGATGATGATCAGGGTTCCGGGCATCGGTCCTTCCTCACTCGATGTTCTGCACCTGTTCGCGCATCTGCTCGATCAGCACCTTCATTTCCATGGCGATGCTGCTGATGTCGCTGGCGGCTGACTTCGAAGCCAGCGTGTTGGCCTCGCGGTTGAGCTCCTGCATCAGGAAATCGAGCCGCTTGCCAGCCTGGCCGCCGGCAGCCAGGATGCGCTCGACTTCGTCGAGGTGGGCGACCAGACGATTGAGCTCCTCGTCTACATCGACGCGCTGGGCGAACACCGCGACTTCCTGGCGGATACGATCCTCGTCGAGCGCGTCCACGGCTTCGCGCAGACGGGTGGTGAGGCGCAGCTGATAGTCGGCCACGATCGCGGGGATGCGCGGCTGCGCGCGCGCCACGAGCTCGCGCATGGCCGCGACACGTTCACGGATCATGCCGGCGAGCTTGTCGCCCTCACGCCGGCGCGTGGCGATGAAATCATCGAGCGTGGCATCGATCAGGCCTGCGATCTGCGGCCGCAGCTGTTCGACGTCAACGCGTTCTTCGGCGAGCATGCCGGGCCAGCGCAGGACTTCGGCCACCGACAACGGCGCGGCCTCGGGCAGTTGCGACCGTACCTGGTCCTGGGCATTGCGAAGCTGTCCGAGAAGTGCCTCGTCAAGCGCGAAATGCGACGCGCCACCGCCACCGACGTGCAGGCTGAAGCGGCATTCGACCTTGCCGCGGCTCAGTCGCGCGGTGAGAGCCTCGCGCAACATCGGCTCGAACTGGCGCAGGTCATCGCCGATACGGAAGACCAGATCCAGGAAGCGCGAATTGACGCTGCGCAGTTCCAGATGCAGGCTGGCCCGGCCGGCTTCGCCCTGCTGGACGGCAAAGCCCGTCATGCTGCAAATCATCGTGTCATTTCTCCGGAAAGTCCGTTCCATCCATTACACTGCCGCGACAAGGCCTGAACCCGGGCCACCACCGACACACCGATCTGCCATGTCCGTTCTCGCGAACGCTGCCCTGCCCGCCGGATTCGAAATCGATCAGTACCGTATCGAGCGCCGGCTTTCGCACGGCGGCTTCTCGATCGTCTATCTGGCCCACGACGCCGAAGGCAAGCCGGTCGCCATCAAGGAATACCTGCCGAATTCGCTGGCGCTGCGCAAGGAAGGCGAGACCGCGCCGCACATCCCTTCACGGCATCAGGTCGCCTTCCGTTACGGCATGAAGTGCTTCTTCGAGGAAGGGCGCTCGCTCGCCAAGCTGATGCATCCGAACGTGGTGCGCGTGCTCAACTTCTTCCGCACCAACGGCACGGTGTACATGGTGATGGAATTCGAGAAGGGCCGCACCCTCAACGAGTATATCCAGAAACACCGCGGCAAGGTCCCGGAACGCTTCATCCGCGCGGTGTTCAGCCGTACCCTCAACGGGCTGCGCGAGGTGCATTCGCACAAGATGCTGCACCTCGACATCAAGCCCTCGAACATCTATCTGCGCACCAACGGCACGCCGCTGCTGCTCGACTTCGGCGCCGCGCGCCAGACCCTGATGTCCGAGCAGCCGATGCTCAAGCCGATGTACACGCCCGGCTTCGCGCCACCCGAGCAATACACCGACCGCGAGAATCTCGGGCCGTGGAGCGACCTGTACAGCGTCGGCGCCAGCATGTACGCCTGCATCGTCGGCAATGCGCCGCCGCGGGCCGACGAGCGCATCCAGGTCGAGACCCTGCTGCCGCTGACCGAGCGCAAGCCGGCCGGCTATTCGCTGGAGCTGCTCGAAACCGTCGACTGGTGTCTGCAGCTGGATCCACTCAAGCGGCCGCAGAGCGCGTATTCACTGCAGAAGGCCGTGATGCGCCGCGAGGAAGGCGATGCCCTGCCGGCCGGTCTGTTCGCTGACGCCGAGAGTCGGCTCAGGTCCTTCATCGAGCGCGGTTGAGGGCGACACCGTGAAGTTCACGATCTTCCAGGACAGCCGCATCGGCCAGCGCGCGAGCAATCAGGACCGCATCGCCTATTCCTACTCGCGCGAGACCTTGCTGATGCTGGTCGCCGACGGCATGGGCGGTCACCTGTATGGCGAGATCGCGGCGCAGATCGCCACCGAGATCATCGTCGGCGCCTTCCAGCGCGAAGCCCGGCCGTCGCTCGACGATCCGACGCACTTCCTGCGCCTGGCACTGGACAACGCCCACAATGCCATCCTTGATTACGCGTTCGACAAGTACCTGCCGGAAGCGCCACGCACTACCATCGTGGTCTGTGTCGTGCAGCACGGTTCGGCCTGGTGGGCGCACGCCGGCGATTCGCGCCTGTACGTGCTGCGCGAAGGGCGCATCGCGGCACAGACGCGCGACCACTCGCGCGTGCGCATGCTGCTCGACCATGGCCTGATCCGGCCCGAACAGGCCGAGCGGCACCCTGAACGCAACCGCATCTACAGCTGCCTGGGGGGCGACCAGCTGCCCCAGATCGACTTCTCGCCGCGCCAGACGCTGCAGGAGGAGGACGTCGTTGCGCTGTGCTCGGACGGGGTATGGGGGCCGCTGGGTGACGCCGGCATGCTGGCCGGACTCACCGACGGCGACATCATGCAGCGGGTGCCGCAACTGCTCGACCGCGCCGAGACCCTCGGCGGTCCCACATGCGACAACCTGTCCATCGTCGCGATGCGCTGGCATGGCGGCGCCACCGGCACGGTCCCGTTCATCGAAACCGAGCTGCTCGCGCCGGATCATTTCACCACGCACATGGACAGCTTCGACACCACCACGCTCGGCGCCGGCGACGTCGAATTCAGCGACGAAGACATCGAACGCGCGATCGACGAGATCAACGCCACGATCCGAAAATTCAACAAATAGGAAATCGCATGCGACACGACCAGCGACGCCCCGACCAGCTCCGTCCGGTGCGCATCACACGTCATTTCACCCGCCATGCCGAAGGCTCCGTGCTCGTCGAGTTCGGGGAAACCCGCGTGCTGTGCACCGCCAGCGTCGAGGAATCCGTGCCCGGCTTCCTGAAGGGCAAGGGCCAGGGCTGGCTGACCGCCGAATACGGCATGCTTCCGCGCTCGACCCACACCCGCAGCGGCCGCGAGGCCGCACGCGGCAAGCAGAGCGGCCGCACACAGGAAATCCAGCGTCTGATCGGGCGCAGCCTGCGCGCCGTGGTGGATCTGGCCGCGCTCGGTGAACGCCAGATCATCATCGACTGCGACGTGCTGCAGGCCGACGGCGGCACACGCACGGCCTCCGTCACCGGCGCCTGCGTGGCGGTATGCGACGCCCTCGACGGCCTGGTCTCCGCCGGCCTGCTCGAGCAGAGCCCGATGCGCGACATGGTCGCGGCGGTGTCGGTCGGCATCGTCAACGCCACGCCGGTGCTCGATCTGGACTACGTCGAGGACTCCTCCTGCGACACCGACATGAACGTGGTCATGACCGGCTCGGGCGGACTCATCGAGGTACAGGGCACGGCCGAAGGCCATCCGTTCTCGCGCGCCGAACTGGACGCGCTGCTGGCGCTGGCCGAACAGGGCATCTTCGAACTGGTCGAGGTGCAGAAGATCGCCCTCGCACAGGAGTGACCACGATGCTCCGGCGACTGGTGCTGGCCAGCAACAACGCGAAGAAGGCCGCCGAGCTCGAGGCGCTGCTCGCGCCGCTCGGCATCGAGGTCATCGCGCAGGGCGCACTCGGCATCCCCGAGGCCGAGGAGCCGCACGCCACCTTCGTCGAGAATGCGCTGGCCAAGGCGCGCCACGCCTCGGCACATTCCGGTCTTCCGGCCATCGCCGACGACTCCGGCCTGTGCGTCAGCGCACTGGGCGGCGCCCCCGGCGTACTGTCTGCGCGCTACGCCGGCGAACCGAAATCCGACGCGCGCAACAACACCCTGCTGCTCGAGCGCCTGTCCGGCATCGAGGATCGCCGCGCACATTTCTATTCGGCCATCGTGCTCGTGCGCGACGCCGAAGATCCGCAGCCGCTGATCGCGGACGGCGAATGGCACGGCGTGATCCTCGACGCCCCGCGCGGCACGGCCGGCTTCGGCTACGACCCGCTGTTCTACCTGCCGGAACTGGAACGCACTGCTGCCGAACTCGATCCCAAGCTGAAGAACGCACTGAGCCATCGCGGCGTGGCCATGCATCGGCTGCTCGAACGGCTCGAGCACTACCGCCCGTGACCCATCCCGTGCATCGCATCGCGGTGCAGTCCGCAGCACGGCAGGCGGTCGCCGACGCCCCCACGCCCGCCAGCCCGCCGCCACTGTCGCTGTACGTGCATTACCCATGGTGCGTGCGCAAATGCCCTTACTGCGACTTCAATTCGCATGCGCTGCGGGACGGCCACGAGTCGGCCGAACTGGAGCGCCGCTACATCGATGCGGTGATCGACGATCTGGCGCGCACCGCCGTGGAGGTGGCCGGCAGAACCGTCGATACCGTATTCTTCGGCGGCGGCACGCCCAGCCTGATGTCGCCACACAGCCTCGGCCGCGTCATCGATGCCATCGCGCGGCACACCACGCTCGCGCCGGGTGCCGAGATCACGCTGGAGGCCAATCCGGGCACCTTCGAGGCCGAGCGCTTCCGCGGCTTCCGCACGGCTGGCGCCAACCGGCTGTCGATCGGCATCCAGAGCTTCGACGACGCGCATCTGGCCGCGCTCGGTCGCATCCACGACAGCGCCGAGGCACACCGCGCCATTGCCATCGCGCTGCAGCACTTCGAGCGCGTCAATCTGGACCTGATGTACGCCCTGCCGGGGCAGGATCTGGCCGGCGCACTGACGGACCTGGACACCGCGCTGTCCTTCGGCACCGAACACCTGTCGTGCTACCACCTCACGCTGGAACCGAACACGCCGTTCTTCCAGCACCCGCCGGCGCTGCCCGATGACGACGCCGCCGCAGACATGCAGGAAGCCATCGAGGCGCGCCTGGCCGAGGCCGGCTACGAGCACTACGAGACCTCGGCTTTCGCGCGCCCCGACGCGCGCTGCCGCCACAATCTGGCCTACTGGACCTTCGCGGATTACCTCGGCATCGGCGCCGGCGCGCACGGCAAGCTCAGCAGGCCGGACGGCATCGTGCGCGAGATGCGCCACAAGCACCCGCAGCGCTATCTCGAAGCCGCGACGACAGGCCGTTTCGTGCAGGAATCACGCACCGTGACACGCGACGAACTGCCGTTCGAGTTCATGATGAACGCTTTGCGCCTCACCGGCGGCGTGCCGGCTGCGTGCTTTGAAACCCGCACCGGCCTGCCGCTGTCGGCAATCGCCACGCAACTGGCCGAGGCACGCGTCGCCGGCCTGCTCGACACGGACGAGACGGTGCTGCGCCCGACCCTGCGTGGTCAGCGCTTTCTCAACGAGTTGCTGGAATTGTTTCTTTAGGTCAGACAAGCGCCGCAGGCGCGCATCTGACACGCTGCGCCGACCGATGCCCCGAGATGCCGGATGCGCTGCGCTTATCCGGCCTACCGCTGGGGCACTTCCTGTAGGTCGGGTTGAGCCGTCAGGCGAAATCCGACATCAGCCGAGGGGGGGTCGCAATCCGCTTCGCTCATCGCGGCCTACGGCGCCTCGCACAGGCAGTGCACGTAGAGGTGACGCGGATCGTTCCACGTCAGCAGCGCTTCGGCCTCGCGCTGCAGGGACGCGAACAACGCTCCGAAAGCACCTTGCGGCGCCGGGCTGCTGTCTGTCGCAACGAAGTCGCCCAGGCTGCGCAGCAGGCGTTCGCGGGGAGAGGCTGCCGGTTCGGGCCAGATCACTTGGTACTCTTCCAGCCCGACGCGCCCGGCGGCGGCAGCGATGGCGTCATACAGCCCGCCCAGTTCGTCAACCAGCCCGAGCTTGTGAGCGGCCTCGCCGGTCCACACCCGGCCGCGTGCGACGCGGTCGACCTCCTCGACGCTCATGTCGCGAGCGCCGGCAACGGTCTGCAGGAAGCGGCGGTAACCGAATTCGAGCGAGCGCTGCATGATGGACACCGCTTCCGGCGTGAGCGGCCGACGCGGATCCGGCACGCCCGCGAAGGGACCGGTGGCCACACCATCGACGCCGACACCAAGGCGGTCGAGCGGGGCGGAGAGGTCGGGGAACAGGGCGAAGATGCCGATCGAGCCCGTCAGCGTCAGCGGGTGGGCGTGGATCTCGCTCGCACCGGTGGCGATCCAGTAGTCGCCCGAGGCGGCGGTGGCGCTCATCGAGGCAATCACCGGCTTGCCGGCGCGGCGCGTCAGTTCCAGCTCGCGGCGGATCTGCTCGGATGCCCAGGCGCTGCCGCCGGGGCTGTCGATGCGCAGCACCAGCGCACTCACCGAAGCATCGTCGCGCACCTCGCGGATCAGCCGCGCGAAGCTGTCGCCACCCACCGTGCCGCCCGTGCCGCTGCCGTCCATGATGGCGCCACTCGCGACCAGCACGGCGACGCGGCCCGGCGCCGTGCGTTCCGGCTGGCTGGCAAGGTAGCGCGCGACGCTGACTGCCTTGCCACCGCCAAAACGACGCTCGACGAGGTCGAAACGCTCGCGCAGCAGCTCGCGCCATTCGTCGACGGTGCTCAGCCGGTCGACCAGAGCGGCGTCGAGCGCAGCCTTCGCCGGGCTGCCGTCGGCGGCCTCCAGCGCGTCGGCGAAGTAGCGCACCCAGGCGTCGATGGCTGCCGGACCGAGCTTGCGACTGACGGCGATGTCATCACGCAGCGCATTCCACAGGCCGCTGAGCAGATCGCCGGTATTCTCGCGGCTCTCGGGCGACATGTCGTTGCGTGTGAACGGCTCGGCGAAGGATTTGTACTCGCCGACGCGGAACACATGCACCTTGATGCCGAGCTTTTCGAGCGCGTTGCCGAAGTAATTGGAATAACTCGCCAGTCCCCGCAGCAGCAGAAAGCCATCGGGCGACAGATGCACCTCGTCGGCCACGCTGGCAAGGTAGTACTGACCTTCGGTGAAACGCTCGGCGCGCGCCAGTACCGGCTTTCCGGCAGCACGGAAGGCGGCGATCTCGGCACGCAGTTCGGCCAGCCGGGCAATGCCGCCGCCGGCCAGGTCGTCGGTCTCGAGCACCAGTGCGGTGATGCGCTCGTCCTCGCGCGCAGTGCGCACTGCTTCAAGCAGGTCGCGCAGGGCGGTCTCGGACGCAATGCCACTGTCCGGTCCGAGCAGATCCAGCGGCGAACCGACCGTTGTCTCCTCGACCAGGGCACCGGCCGGTCGCAGCACCAGCACCGAGCCTTCGTCGATGCCCGGAGCGGGCTTCCACCAGGCAATGGCAATCACCGCGACAATGCCGATCAGCACCAGATTGAGCAGCGCGCGGCGCAGGAAATCGATGCTGCGGAAGAGGAAGCGGAACACGCCGCCGATGAAGCGGAATACGGCCTTGATCACGTCAGATGCCTCCAGGCTCCGGCGTCAGCGCCGCCGGAACAGCAGATCCCACACGCCGTGGCCGAGCTTGAGGCCACGGTTCTCGAACTTGGTCACCGGCCGCCAGTCCGGACGTTCGGCATAGCCGTCGGCAGTGTTGGCGAGCTGCGGCTCGGCCGACAGCACTTCCAGCATCCACTCGGCGTATTCCTGCCAGTCGGTGGCGCAGTGCAGATAGCCACCGGGCCTGAGCCGCGAGGCAATCAGCGCGACGAACTCGGGCTGGATGATGCGCCGCTTGTGATGACGCTTCTTGTGCCACGGGTCGGGGAAATACACATGCACGCCGGCCAGCGCACCCGGCTGGATCATGTCACGCAGCACCTCGACCGCATCGTGCTGGCAGATGCGCAGATTGTCGAGTCCCTGTTCAGCGACGAGCTTGCACAGATTGCCGACGCCCGGGCCGTGCACCTCCATCGCGAGGTAATCGGTATCGGGGTGTTCGGCGGCGATGCGGGCGGTGGTCTCGCCCATGCCGAAGCCGATCTCGACCACCTTGGGCGCGCTGCGGCCGAACACCTCGTCCAGATCGACCGGAGCCGCGCGATACGGCGTGCCGATCTTCGGCAGCTGCTCGTCGAGCGCGCGCTGCTGCGCCACCGTCATGCGGCCCTGGCGCAGCACGAAGCTGCGGATGCTGCGACTGGAAAAGCGTTCTTCGGGCGCGGCGTCGCGCTCAGGCGTGTCATTCATGATGAATCCGGACGGTTGATGCGACGACGGGCCCGATCGGGCCCGTCGCTGTTTCTTGCGAGGCCGAGCGCCTCAGGAACCGATCAGGCCGCTGGTGGGCGAACTCGGGTCGGCCGAATACAGTTTGCGCGGCATGCGCCCGGCCAGATAGGCCATGCGACCGGCCTCGATCGCAAGCTTCATCGCGCGCGCCATGGTCACCGGCTTCTGCGCCAGCGCGATGGCGGTGTTCATCAGCACGCCGTCGCAACCCAGTTCCATCGCGATGGCCGCGTCCGATGCGGTGCCGACACCGGCATCGACAATCACCGGCACCTTGCTCTGATCGATGATCAGGCGCAGGTTCCACGGATTGAGGATGCCCATGCCAGAGCCGATCAGCGAGGCCAGCGGCATGATGGCGGCGCAGCCGATGTCTTCCAGCATGCGCGCCTGGATGGGGTCGTCCGAGCAATACACCATCACGTCGAAGCCGTCCTTCACCAGCACCTCGGCGGCCTTCAGCGTCTCGGGCATGTTCGGGAACAGCGTCTGCGGATCGCCCAGCACTTCGAGCTTGCACAGCGGATGGCCGTCGAGCAGTTCGCGCGCCAGACGCAGCGTGCGCACCGCATCGTCGGCCGTGTAGCAGCCAGCGGTATTCGGCAGGATCGTGAATTTCTCGGGGGGCAGCGCGTCGAGCAGGTTGGGCTCGTCCGGATTCTGGCCGATGTTGGTGCGGCGAATCGCGACGGTGACGATCTCGGAGCCGCTCGCGTCGATGGCTTCGCGCGTCTCGGCGAAGTCCTTGTATTTTCCGGTACCGACGAGCAGGCGCGAGCCATAAGACTTGCCGGCGATGACGAGGGAGTCGTTCATGTGGGAAGAAACCTTGGGTAAATGACGCAGCGCTCAGCCGCCGCCGACCGCAACCACGATCTCGAGCCGGTCGCCCGCCGCCAGCACGGTGTCGGCATGCCGCCCTTTCGGGACGATCTCGCCATTGCGCTCCACCGCGACACGCTTGCCCGCCAGCGCACGCTGCTCGAGCAGCGCCAGCACGGTCAGGCCGTCGCGGAACTGTTCGGACTTGCCGTTGACGATGACTTCAGCCATTGCAATAGGGGTGCAGGTACTTGAGAAGCCTCAAATTCTAACATGCCGTGAGGCGTGCAAGCCCCCATCGCGATTGCGTCGTGGCGGGCCGCCACATAGAATGCGCCTCTCTCCTGCGGGTGTAGTTCAATGGTAGAACGGCAGCTTCCCAAGCTGCATACGAGGGTTCGATTCCCTTCACCCGCTCCACTGTATCAATCTGCGGACTTCCGCAGAAGTCCAAGAGAGTCTGCAAGTCGTTGCCACACAAAGACTTTTCCTCTCTTTGATGTTCTGCCGTAGTCCACTGCGATCCGCCTACAGCCGGGACTTTTAAGTCCACAAACAAGTCCATTTTTGCGGGCGCGGCTGATTCCGGATTGTTGATGGAGGGGCGAGGTCGACGTGACCAGCATCTGGTTCCTGACTCATGTTCAGGAGCAAGAGCATGGCACTCTCAGACCTGGCCGTTCGACAGGCCAAGGCAACAGGCAAGGCATACACCCTCCCTGGCTTGGATGGCCTCTCCCTGGCCGTCACCGCTGCAGGGGGCAGGACTTGGCACTTCCGCTACTACTGGGCGGGCAAGCAGAAGCGGATGTCGCTCGGCACCTACCCGGAGGTGACGCTTCGCGAGGCCCGCAGCCTACGCGACGAAGCGCGCGCCCTGCTAGCCAAAGGCACCAATCCTCGCGTACACCGCAAGCAGAAGCGCACTGCTGTCCGGCTCGCCGACGAAAACACCTTCGAGGCGGTGTATCGCAAGTGGCTCAAGCATCGCGGGCTCAGCCTCAAGGAAGGCCGGCAGACGACCCTCTCGATCCTTCCGCGCATCTTCGACAAGGATGTGCTGCCCACCTTGGGCAAACGGTCGATCTATGAGATCAAGCGTCCCGACCTCTTGGAGGTGATCGCCAAGATCGAGAAGCGCAGGGCGCTCTCCGTCGCCGAGAAAGTCAGGACGTGGTTCAACCAACTGTTCCGCTACGCGCTGGTGATCGTGCCGGGCCTGGAGCAGAACCCTGCCTCCGATCTCGATGTGGTGGCGCTGCCGCTGCCACCCGTCAACCACAACCCGTTCCTGCGCATGGCCGAGCTGCCGAAGCTGTTGCAGAGGCTGCGCAGCTATCGCGGCAGGCGGCAGACCCAGCTCGGGTTGCGGCTATTGCTGCTGACAGGCGTGCGAACCGGTGAGCTGCGGCAGG
>JBFHJY010000049.1:0-10717 GCA_041595655.1 Azoarcus sp. | reverse complement strand
GGCGGTTCGACCCCGTCAGCACCCACCAGAACATCCCGTAGGAAACAGAGAGGCCCGCCGCGTGCGGGCCTCTCTGTTTCCGTCATGATCGAAGCCGGCTGTGCACTGCGGCCTTGCGCGGGTCGGGACGGTTGATCCGAGGGGCCGCTCGTGCCTCGCGGTGCAAAGGCCCGACGCCCTGAAAATCATACAAGTGCGCTGATGCTGCCGAGCCTCCGATTGTCTGAGTCGGAGGATGGGCCAGCTGTTTACCGGAGTGTGCCGAACGGTTCTCAATTGCTTGGCCGCACAGGGTCTCGCGAGGACCGTGTCTTGCGGAGTCCGTATCGTTCAAAAGTCACGGTCATTTGAAAACTTCTCCGACGTGCGAGTGGGGGCTTTCCGGGCCGCATTAGAATGACAAGATCTTCTGAACAGACTGTTTGAGCTAAATGCCCCTATACATTGGTCCTGCGGATTTTGACATCGTCCCGTGGAACTCGAGTTTCGAGACAGGCATCGGCATCATCGACGAGCAGCACCAGCGCTTGGTCGAGCTCGTCAACGACCTCGCCCGGCAGCATGTGGCAGGTCTCGAGCCAAAACGGGTCGAATCCGTCGTTGGGGCTCTGGCAGATTACGCCGCCTACCACTTTGATACCGAAGAGGCTTTGTGGGCCGAAGTTCTGGGGGGCGACAAGTGGCTCGATGACCACCATCGCACCCATCACGCTTTTGCAGTGAAAATCGGCAGTCTTTGGTGCGAGCTGGTACGAGGCGAGGCCACGCCGGAGTTGGACGGTCTTCTGACGTTCCTCGTGGGCTGGTTGGCCCACCATATCCTGTACGAGGACAAAAAATTCGCCGTCGCGGTGCTGGCGGCGCAGCGCGGTGTCGATGTGCAGGACGCCAAGCAACAGGCAGAGGAGGCGATGAGCGGGAAGACCTCCGGTCTGATTCAAAGCGTGTTGTCGATGTACAAGGAGTTATCCGGCCGCACACTTCAGCTTGAACGGGAAGCCTATGCACGCAAGCGCGCGGAACAGGCGTTGCGCGAACAGGACGATCACTGGAGGACCGTGCTGGGCGCTGGCCACGACCTGGTGTGGGAGTGGGGCCAGCAGGAAGGCGCGGCGTTCGATCCCTCCAGTCCGGAAAAGTGGGCTGATCAGCTGGCGTTTCCGGGGGAGAGGGATGCGCGCATCCATCCGGACGATCTGCTGCGTGTCCGTGAAGCGCTTGAAGAGCACATCGCCGGCCGTAGCGAGGTGTTCGACTGTCAGCACAGGATGGTCGATGACCAGGGGGTTGAGCGCTGGGTCCACTCCAGAGGCAGGCTGATCGCGCGTACGGCAGACGGCCAGCCCCTGCGCATGGTCGGCACGCAGACCGACATCACGGAACGCAAGGTGGCCGAGTTCGCGTTGAGGCGAGAGCGGGATACCCGCCAGATGATCAGCGAATTTGCCGCCGATTTCATGGCTTCCTCGCTGGACGATTTCGACGCCGCGATCAATCGTGCCCTGCAGCGTGGCGGCGAGTACATGCAGGCCGACCGCACGTACATATTCCTGTTGTCCGATGACGGGGAGCGGATGAGCAACACCCATGAGTGGTGCGCGCCTGGCATCGTTCCCCAGATCGGGCAACTGCAGAACCTGCCCGTCAGGGATGCCCATTGGTGGTTTGAGAGGTTGCGTGATCCGGGCTACGTGCTTGTTCCGCGGGTGGCCGCCATGCAGCCGGAGGCGGGCGCCGAACAAGCCATCTTGCAGTCTCAGGAAATCCAGTCGGCATGCGCCTATCCGCTGCGCATGGGCGGTCACCTCATCGGTTTTCTGGGAAACGATGCCGTCGCGGGCGAACGTCAGTGGGGAAGCGATGAGCTGCAGTTCCTGAGCTTGATGGCTGATCTGCTCGGCATTGCGCTGGAACATCGGCAGTTGCAGCTCAATCGTGCAACGACCATGCATCAGTTGGAGCGTGCGGAGCGCCAAGCCCATCTTGGACACTGGTGTCTGGACTTCGTCAGCGGGACGGTTAACTGGTCCGCCGAGATGTTTTGTATATTCGAGCTCATGCCTGAGCAAGGCGGTCTGTCCTATCAGGCCTACCTCGAGAAGGTACATCCCGAAGACCGTCAGGCGGTTGCTCTGGCCTACGAGCAGGCCAAGGCGAAGCTGGAGCCGCTGCATCTTGAACACCGCATCGTTCTGGAGGGTGGACGTCTCAAGCATGTGGATTGCCGTGGGTTGTTCAAAGCCGGTCCGGACGGTCAGGCTGTAGGACTGGAAGGGACGCTGCAGGATGTCAGCGAACGGGCGCGGCACGAGGAAGATCTGCATCGCATGGCGTATGAGGATTCATTGACCCGGTTGCCTAATCTCAGGGCCTTTCATGAAGTTCTCGAACGAGAAATGCAGTGCTGTCTGGACGAGGAGGAGCGGCTTGCCCTGGCGTTTGTCGATCTGGACAATTTCCGCGAGGCGAATGAGCAGCATGGGCCTGCGTTCGGCGATCGGCTGCTGCTGGCATTGACTCGGCGCATGCGGCTCCTGTTCGATCAGCCGGGCGCCGTGGCGCGTGTCGGCGGAGATGAATTCGCAGTGCTGTTAAGCCACTTGGCTCCTGATGAGGACTACGCCGTGCAGGTCAAGCGCTTGCTCGAAGTGCTCAGCGAACCGGTGACCATTGACGGCGTCAGCCTCGTCATCACGGCGAGTGTCGGTATCACCGACTTTCCCCAGATTTTTCCGGTTACCGGAGATCAGCTGTTACGGCAGGCACAGCAAGCGTTGCACAGCGCAAAACTGCAGGGCAAGAATCGCTTTTACCTGTATGACACCATGGAAGAGCGAAACGCCCGTGTCCTGAGCGAAGAATTGGACGCCATTCGGCACGCATTGCGCACCAATGAATTCGTTCTGCATTACCAGCCCAAGGTCGACATGCGCACCGGCACGGTGGTCGGAGCCGAGGCGTTGATCCGTTGGCGAAAACCGTCCGGACAATTGCTGTCACCGGCGGAGTTTCTTCCAGTCGTGCAGAACCACCCGCTCGAGTTGGAGCTCGACGACTGGGTCATCCGCACAGCGATGGCCCAGATGCAGACCTGGCAACGGCAGGGGCTGCATCTGCAGGTCAGCGTGAATGTGAGTGGCAGGCAATTGGTGGGAGATGTCTTTCCTGACAGCTTGCGCGAGATACTGGCCGGGTTCCCCGAAGTCGCCCCAGCGTCCCTGCAGCTGGAGATCCTGGAAAGCAGCGCACTGCAGGATATCGTGCAAGTCTCGCGCGGCATGGAGCGCTGCAGGAAACTTGGCGTCAGCTTCGCACTGGATGATTTCGGTACGGGCTTCTCCTCGCTTGCCTACCTCAAGCATTTGCCGGCCAGCGTCTTGAAGGTCGACCAAGGTTTTGTGCGGGAGATGCTGGGAAATCCGGATGATCTCTCAATCATCTCTGGGGTGGTCGGCATGGCCAAGGCTTTTGGCATGCAGGTCATTGCCGAAGGCGTGGAGACGCTTGAGCACGGCGATCTGCTGTTGCGTCTCGGTTGTGACCAAGCCCAAGGGTATGGTATCGCCAGGCCGATGCCGCCGGCTGAACTGTCGGCGTGGGTGATGCGCTGGACAACGCCTGCGTCGTGGCGCGAACAGATGCGCGTGGCGGCCCATGATCTGCCATTGCTCCACGCAGAAGTGGAGCACCGCCGCTGGGTTCTGGCGCTGGAGCAATGGCTGGACGGTGAAAGTGCGTGCGAGCCCGTCAAGGATTACCATCAATCCCGGTTGGGGCAATGGCTGGATGGTCATGACCGTCATCGCTTCAGCCATCGCCCGGAGTTCCAGAGATTGCAGAAGCTTCTTCGCATTGTTCATCAGCTCGGACATGACATCGTAGCCACCCGGAATGGTGGAGATGCGGGTGCAGCACTGGCCGAGTTCGCTCATTTGAAAGCCCGAAACGATGAATTGCTGGAGACGTTGAGGTCACTGATGCAATCGGGAGGCAGCGGCGGAAGAGGAGCCGAATATTCCTTGGGAACCGATTGATCCACGATCGATCACTGGTTCTCCATCCGCGCGCGGTCACGATGACGCCAGGGATGGCGCGGGTTTCGTCCTTGTCCGGACCTTGCACTTGTCGTGACGGCCTTGCGGTTTGACCCGGGCGGGAAGCTCCGGGATACTTAAAAACCCCCGGGTTGTGATGTGGATCGACGATCGTGCGCAGAATCCTGCCGCAACGTCTGCCGGATCGTGGCCCGACTCAGAACAACGACAGACCGGAGGTGATTGCGATGCGAATTTTCGATGAGATGGAATCCGAGGTACGCGGCTACATCCGCTCTTTCCCGGTGGTGTTCGATGTCGCGCGCGGCTCCGAAATGTTCGACGAGCATGGCAATCGCTACATCGACTTCTTTGCCGGGGCAGGGGTGCTCAATTACGGGCACAACAATCCGCGCTTCAGCGAGGCGATGGCGGACTACCTCAAGCGTGGCGGCATCGTGCATGCGCTGGACAAGGCGACCGTGGCCAAGCGGGCCTTCCTGACCAAGTTCCGCGACACCATCCTGGCGCCGCGCAACCTGAACTACAAGGTGCAGTTCACCGGTCCGACCGGAACCAACGCGGTGGAAACCGCGCTCAAGCTGGCGCGCATGATCAAGCGCCGTTCCAACATCATCGCCTTCACCAATGGCTATCACGGGCTGACGCTGGGTTCGCTCGCGGTGACCGGCAATTACTACTACAAGGACGAGTCCTACGGTTCGCGCAGCAACAGCGCCTTCATGCCGTTCGATGGCTTCCTTGGCGAAGGGGTTGATTCCATCGACTACATGCGCCGCTTCCTGGAGGATGGCAGCAGCGGTGTCGACCTGCCCGCGGCGGTCATCGTCGAGACGGTGCAGGGCGAGGGTGGTGTCAATGTCGCCAGTGTCGAATGGCTGCAGAAGCTCTCGGCGCTGTGCCGCGAATTCGACATCCTGCTGATCATCGATGACATCCAGGTGGGTAACGGCCGTACCGGGACCTTCTTCAGCTTCGAGCGCGCCGGCATTCAGCCGGACATGGTGACGTTGTCCAAGTCCATCGGTGGTGGCCTGCCCATGGCCCTGCTGTTGATGCGTCCGGACCTGGACCAGTGGAAGCCGGGCGAGCACACCGGCACCTTCCGTGGCAACAATCTGGCATTCATCGCCGCGACCGAGGCGCTCGGCTACTGGGAGAACGACGATCTCTCGGGCGCGGTCGCGCACAAGGGCGAGATTCTCCGTAGTGAGCTCGAGCGCATCGCCGCACGCTTCCCTCAGCTGCAGGCCAGCGTGCGCGGACTGGGCATGATCTGGGGGCTGGAGCTGCCGCAGCCGGGTGTTGCCGGCGAGACTTCTGCCGAGGCCTTCACGCGTGGTCTGGTCATCGAGACGGCCGGCGCCGACGATCAGGTGCTCAAGTTCCTGCCGTCGCTGCTGATCGACGAGGAAATGCTGCGTGAAGGCCTCGCCATCGTCGAGGCTTCACTGGAGGCCCTGCTCGAGAAGCGCCACAAAATGCTGTCGGGTCAGCAAGAGGGCAGTTGAGCCCTTGCGCCCGGTTCGGCACTGGCCGCGCTCAAGACAGGGCGGCCGGTTTGCCGGATGGGATTGTTCTCCCGACAGTCACCATGCTGCCGCTCGTGCAGCTCTCTGACGTGAGCTCATCGCTCCGGTGATGCCCGGGCCGTGTTGATCCGCCGGCGCAGCACGGTTTTGCTGTGGGTCTTTCCGGGCCGCAGGAGGGTTTTGAAGCCCTGGCCTGCAGGTCCGGCTCAGCGTGTGCCGTGCGTGGAGCGCACGATGCGCGCGGGGTCGAAGCCGCGCGCTACCAGTCGTGCAATCAAATCTTCGATCCGCTGTTCGGGTATGTCCGGGTCACGCGCAAGAATCCACATGTACTCGCGCGAAGGTTCGCTGATCGCGACCAGCGTGTAGGCCTCGTCCAGGTCGATCACCCAGTAGTCCCCCCACACCATCGGCAGCCACGACAGCCAGGCGGGCGCGAAGCGCACCTTCAGTTTGGGCGAACCGGCATCACCGACCAGACGGGCGACACCCTCGGCCTCTTCGAACTCGCCGGATTCCGTTCGGCAGCGGTTGAGTACCTCGATACGCCCGTCTTCGGCAATCGCATAGCTGGCCGTCGTGTCCGATACGCACTGTTTCTGGAAGCGGTTCGGATACTTTGCAAGTTCATACCATTTGCCCAGATAGCGATCCAGATCGAGGCGTTCGATCGGCTCGGGCGGCGCTGCATGCGCTGCCGTCAGGCACAGCAGTGGCAGCAATGAAAGCAGCAGGCGTGGCGGCATCAGAGTTTCTCCAGATTGTCGCGCAGATCCTGTGCGCGCTCCTGCAGCGCCAGGTGCTCCTCGTCCGGCATGCGTTCGAGCTGGCGATAGACCATGGCGAGGCGATGATTGCGTTTCAGTGCCGCGGCGTTGCGCGCAAAGAAATCCCAGTACAGCGCGTTGAAGGGGCAGGCGCCCGCACCGCTGCGTCGCTTCCGATCGTACTCGCAAGTGCGGCAGTAGTCGCTCATGCGGTCGATATAGGCCGCGCTGGAGACGTAGGGCTTGGTCGCCAGCAGACCACCGTCGGCGAACTGGCTCATGCCGATGGTGTTGGGCAGCTCCACCCACTCGAAGGCGTCGATGTATACGCCCAGATACCAGCGATGTACCGCATGCGGGTCGAGGCCGGCGAGCAGGGCAAAGTTGCCGATGATCATCAGGCGCTGGATGTGGTGTGCGTAAGCATGCTCCAGCGACTGACCGATGGCGTGTGCGAGGCAGCGCATGCGGGTCTTGCCGTCCCAGAACCACGTGGGCAGGGGCAAGGTGTGGGCAAAGTGATTGGCGTGCTCGTAGCCAGGCATACGGCTCCAGTAGACGCCGCGCACGTATTCGCGCCAGCCGATGATCTGGCGCACGAAGCCTTCCACGGCGGCCAGCGGTGCGCGCCCGGCCTGCCATTCGGCCTCCGCGCGCGCGACCACCTCGCGCGGGGACAGCATCTTGACGTTCAGCGCGAAGGACAGCAACGAGTGGAACAGCCGCGTCACCGAGGTGTGCATGGCGTCCTGGTGATCGCCGAAGTGGGGCAGCGCGTCGCGCAGGAAGTGTTCTAGCTGCTGCAGCGCCTCATCCCGATTCAGTGGCCATTGAAAGGCGTTGGCGCAGGGTGAGCCGAAGCTTGGCACGCCAGCCGCTTGTATGCTGTCCCACAGTGCGCCGTGGTCATGTGCTACCGGTCGCGGATCGGCCGGCTCCGGGGGCTCCCCCTTCCATGCCTTGCGGTTTTCGGCGTCGAAGTTCCATCGCCCGCCGGCCGGTTGGTCGCCGTTCATCAACACACCGTGCCGGCGCCGCATGTGGCGGTAGAAGTGTTCCATCAGCCACTGCTTGCGCTCGCCGAACAGCACGGCTTCATCGCGGGTGCTCAGGAAGTGTTCGCTGTCGACGCACCGGCAGTCGATGCCGCGCGGACTGATCGTGTGCGCGTAGCGCCGCAACTGCTCATCAAGCCGCCATTCATCCGGCGCCTGCCATTCGAAGGACCTTGCGCCGAGTTCGGTGATCAGCCGGTCGAGGTTGGCCGGAATATCGTGCTGGTTTTCCGGAGCGTCGATGGCGAGATACTTCACGCGGTGGCCGCGTTTGCGCAGTGCGTCCGCGAAGTCGCGCATCGCCGCGAAGATGCCGAGAATCTTCTGCGCATGGTGGAGCACGTAATCGGTTTCCTGCCGGACTTCCATCAGCACGTACACCGCGTCGTCGGTCGGTACGGAGAACCATGAGTGCAGGGAGTTGAGCTGATCGCCCAGGATCAGGCGCAGTGTCGTCATCGCGCAGCCTTTGCCGCACGGCGACAGCGTTCGGAGCAGTAACGGACTTCTTCCCAGGCACGTGCCCACTTGCGGCGCCAGCTGAAGGGCAGGCCGCATTGCAAGCATGGCTTGCTCGGCAGATCGGATTTTTTTCGCATGGGCCTTCGATGGGCTGCGCGCTGAGCGGTTCCCGCGTCCGCGCGCTTGACGCATCCGCGCAGTGCACATAGAATCCGCGCTTCTTCTTCCGGGGCGGTTAGCTCAGCGGTAGAGCACTGCCTTCACACGGCAGGGGTCACTGGTTCGATCCCAGTACCGCCCACCAAGAGAAGATTCAGATCAAGGGCTTTGGCGATTCACGCCAGGCCCTTTTTGTTTTGCACGGCAAGGCCTTGCAGACAGCGGCCGCTCAGGCTGAGTGGTCACCCCGGAATGTATTGCGCCCGGACGCTTTGGCTTGATACATCAAATGGTCGGCTCGTTTGATGATGTCGTCCAGCGGCTCCTTTCCGCGACCGAAGAGGGTCATGCCCAGGCTTGCCGTGCAGCGGTAGGTGAGTCCGTCGAGGTCGTAGTCCTGAGCCAGGCCTGCGAGGATCTTTTCGGCCACGGCGCTCGCACGTCGCTTCGCCTCTTCAGCGTCCGAACTGAGCTCGGAGAGCATCACGATGAATTCATCTCCGGCCCACCGGGCGACCGTGTCTTCCTGGCGTATGCTGTCTTGCAGTCGTTTGGCCACTTCCCTTAGCAGGCGATTTCCTCGATCGTGACCATAGCCATCATTCAAGCCCTTGAATCCGTCAAGGTCGAGGAAGAGCAGGGCACTGTAGCGGCCATGACGGACGCTGGCAGACAGTAGCTGGTTCATGCGGTCGAACAACAGCCGGCGATTCGGCAGCTGGGTCAGGTGGTCATGAAATGCCATCTGCCTGATTTCGTCCTCGGCCTGGCGTCGCAGCGATTCCTCATGGGCGAGGGCCTCTTCCGCCTGCTCCCTGCTTCGTTGCGTTCGCCACAGTGTCACTGCAGCGATCAGGCTGATCAGTGTCACGATCCCCGTGGCCGTTTGGGCCATCTGGCGCCAGTGCTTGAGCGCGGACTGGGGGTTGCGTGCAACAGCCACCACCATTGCACCCCGCATCTGCAGCTCCGGCGCCGTGATGGTGTGCTGAGCCATCCATGCTTGCTCACCAGTGCTGCCGATCACCTCGCCCTTCAGAAAGCTGGTGGGTGCACCGCTTTCAATGTGTCTGCTGAAGAGGCTGTCTGGCTGCAGGAGATCCGTTCCGGGCAGCCCCGGGTGCGCGGGGAAACGCAACACCATGACGCCGTCAATATGTGCAAGCGCTACCCACACGTCGTCGTCATAGCGGACCGAGGACAGCAGGACTCTGAAGAAGTCCGGATCGAGTGTGGCGGAGACGATCCGGTCGACCTCTCCCTGTTCGTTCGTGGACACCTGCAGCAGATTCATGGAATAGACGTCAAGAACCGTCTCGAATGGCTGCGACAGATACAGTACGTCTGTGTCCGGCGCCTGCATCACCATCGAGAAGTAGTCGCGCTCGGAAAAATTGCTTCCCAGGAGTTGTTCGCGGTTGCTCGCCAGAACGTAGCCTTTGGCGTCGAGCACATTCAGCGTCCGGACCCCCGGCATTGCACCGTACAAGGCCTGCAAACGAAGATTGAGCAGGCTGCTGTGCTCCTTGAAGTCGTCGAAATAGTCAAGGTCTTGCAGGATGGACTGCAAGCCGTTACGGACCCCTTCCAGTTGCCGGATGATGTTCTCATTCACCACGCGAACCATGGTGAGGAGTTGCTCCCGCTGCTCTTGAAGCAGCCTCTCCCGCTCATGGTAGAGGCTGAAGCCATCAGCGTTGCGAAGGCCAACAGGATGAAAGACAGCAGCAGCCACTGTGTGCGGTTGCGGGTGGTGGTCTTGGAGTGAGGCATGAGCCGCAGATGTCCTTCCGGAGCAGTCCCTTCCGGAATCATACCGCTGGCACGGTGTTCGAGGTCAGTTCAGGATGGCGGCAGGCGGTGAGGCCCTGCAGGGAGGGGCTGCGATGACGAGACGTCGGTGGGATATACTTGGCGCCCTCGCGTGCATCAAGCTGCATGCGCGAACCATCCGATTTCTGTCGAGCGGCTGGCAAAGCGTCTGCCGGTCGGCCTGTTCTGCATTTCCGAGTACCTCTTGATGCCTTCGACCATCCGCACCCGTTTCGCCCCGAGTCCCACCGGCTTCCTGCACATCGGCGGCGCGCGCACCGCGCTGTTCTGCTGGGCCTATGCGCGGCGTCACGGCGGCCAGTTCATCCTGCGCATCGAGGACACCGATCTGGAGCGCTCCACGCCGGAAGCGGTGCAGGCCATTCTCGACGGTATGCAGTGGCTGGGGCTGGATGCGGACGAAGGGCCGTTCTATCAGACCAAGCGCTTTGACCGCTACAAGCAGGTCATTGCCGAAATGCTCGAGGCCGGCACGGCCTACTACTGCTACACGACGCCCGCCGAGCTCGACGCGATGCGCGAGGCCCAGCGCGCGCGTGGCGAGAAGCCGCGCTACGACGGCAGCTGGCGCCCCGAGCCGGGCAAGATCCTGCCGCAGCCGCCGGAAGGCGTGAAGCCGGTGGTGCGCTTTCGCAACCCGCGCGACGGCGTGGTGGCGTGGGACGACCTGGTGAAAGGGCGCATCGAGTTCGCCAACGAGGAACTCGACGACCTCATCATCGCGCGCGGCGACGGCACGCCGACCTACAACTTCTGCGTCTGCGTCGACGACTGGGACATGCGCATTACCCATGTGATCCGCGGCGACGACCACGTCAACAACACGCCGCGGCAGATCAACATTCTCAGGGCGC
>JBFHJY010000048.1:0-10739 GCA_041595655.1 Azoarcus sp. | reverse complement strand
CGACCCGGCAAGGAGCTTTGAGGTCGAAGTGAGCGGGATGCCCAATGCTGAGAACAAGGGCTACGTCGATTATGTGCTGTGGGGGGACGACGGCAAGCCGCTCGCCTTGATTGAGGCCAAACGCACGACCAGGAACCCGGCGGTGGGGCAACAGCAGGCCAAGCTCTACGCGGACTGCCTTGAGGCGCAGTATGGCCAACGTCCGGTCATTTTCTATTCGAACGGCTACGAGCACTGGATCTGGGACGACAGGTCTTACCCGCCGCGCGCGGTGCAGGGGTTCTACAAAAAGCCCGAGCTCGAGCTTCTTATCCAGCGGCGCAGCAGCCTCAAGAAGCTGTCCGAGGCTGTCATCAACAGCGCCATTATCGAGCGTTACTACCAGACCCGGGCGGTTCGCCGCGTCGGGGAAAGCTTCGAAACGGACAAACTGCGCAAGTCATTGCTGGTGATGGCTACCGGTGCCGGCAAAACACGCACGGTGATTGCGCTGGCCGACGTGTTGATGCGCTGCAATTGGGTCAAGCGTGTGCTTTTCCTGGCTGACCGGGTCGCTCTGGTGAACCAGGCTGCAAACGCCTTCAAAGCGCATCTGCCGGATTCGGCGCCTGTGAACTTGGTGACCGAGAGGGCCACCGAGGGGCGGGTCTATGTGTCGACCTACCCCACGATGATGCGCCTGATTGACGAGGCCTTCGACGGGCAGCGGCGCTTCGGCGTAGGGCATTTTGACCTCATCGTCATCGACGAGGCGCACAGGTCGGTTTATCAGAAGTACCGCGCCATCTTCGACTACTTCGACTCGTTACTCGTAGGTCTCACCGCAACACCGAAGGACGAGATCGACCACAACACTTACGGTCTGTTCGACCTCGAAACCGGGGTGCCGACTGATGCCTATGGCCTCGATGAGGCGGTTGCGGACGGACACCTGGTTCCTCCGGTTGCCATTTCCGTGCCGCTCAAGTTTCAGCGCGAGGGGATTCGCTATGACGACCTCTCAGAGGAGGAGCGTGAGGCGTGGGACGCGCTGGAGTGGAGCGACGATGGCACGGTCCCCGACGAGGTGAACGCCGAGGCGGTCAACAAGTGGTTGTTCAACACCGACACCGTCGACAAGGTCCTTGAAACCCTGATGACCAAGGGGCAGAAGGTCGCGGGAGGCGACCGACTTGGCAAGACCATCATCTTCGCCAAGAACAACGACCATGCGGACTTCATCTCACAACGCTTCGATATCAACTACCCGCACTACAAGGGGCACTTTGCGCGGGTGGTCACCTACAAGACTGAGTACGCGCAGAGCCTCATCGATGACTTCTCGGCCAAGGAGAAGATGCCCCACATCGCCATCTCGGTCGACATGCTCGATACCGGTATCGACGTGCCCGAGGTGGTCAATCTGGTGTTCTTCAAGATTGTTCGCTCCAAGACCAAGTTCTGGCAGATGGTGGGGCGGGGTACCCGGCTATGCAAGGACCTGTTCGGCCCAGGCGAAGACAAGAAAAACTTCTTCATCTTCGATTTCTGCCAGAACCTTGAATTCTTCAGTCAGAACCCGAATACGTCCGATGGGTCGACCGCTGAGCCGCTGAGCAGCAGGCTGTTCAAAGCGAGGTTGCAGCTGATAGCTGAACTGGACGGCAAGCTTGCCCGCGGTGAAACCGCTCGATACCAAGAGCCTGAGTACGGAGGTCATCTGACTTACTCGCAGCTGCGCGATGAGACGGCTACACATCTTCACAAGACCGTAGCAGCGATGAACCCCGACAATTTTGTGGTTCGACCGCAGCGCCGTTATGTCGAGAAGTTCGCGAGTGATAGCGCTTGGGGGCAGCTCAGCGCTGAAGACCACGCAGAACTGGCGAACAATGTTGCTGGCTTGCCGACCGAACTGGTCGATGAAGACGAAGAAGCGAAGCGTTTTGATATGCTCGTCTTGCGTACCCAGCTTGCCGTGTTGCAGGCCTTGCCCGAGTTTGACAGCCTCAAAGATCGAATTCAGGCGATCGCAGCGGCTTTGGAAGAGCAGTCGGCGATTCCTGCCATTAATGCCGAGATGGTTTTGATTCAGTCCGTTGCTGCTGAAGAGTGGTGGCAGGATGTGACTGTCCCGATGCTGGAGACTGTCCGCAGGCGCTTCCGGGCGCTGGTAAAGCTGGTGCCGAAGGGGCAGAAGAAAATCGTCTACACCGACTTCGAGGACGAGTTGGGTGAAGTGACACCGGTTGACCTGCCGCAGGTGACAGCCGGCCTCAACATGGCCAAGTTCAAGGACAAAGCCCGCGCGTTCCTCAAAGCTCACGAATCCCATCTGGCGCTTCAGCGCCTTCGCAGAAACCAGCCCCTGACGCCGACGGATCTTGGTGAGCTGGAGGGCATGCTGGTGGCGGCGGGGGGGTCGCCCGAACTCATCAGCGAAGCGAAGGAAAAAAGCCATGGGCTTGGCATCTTCATCCGTTCACTAGTCGGGCTCGACCGTGAAGCGGCGATGCAGGGCTTCAGCGAGTTCATCAGCGGAACCACGGCGACCCCGAATCAGATTGAGTTCATCAATCTAATGGTTGAGGAGCTGACGCAAAATGGCGTGATGGAGCCTACGAGGCTGTTTGAGAGTCCTTATACGGACATCAACGCCCAGGGGCCGTTCGGCGTTTTCCCGTCGGCAGCTGTGACGCAGATTGTGCAGGTTCTTGAGGGGATTCGTGAGCGGGCTGCGGCTTGATCGCGCGGACTATGCCGAAGGGGTGTTCGCGAGCTAACAGGCCGTTTCGAAGACAGCGTCTATCTTGCGCATGCTAGATAGAGTGGGTGGGGGGGGTGATCTGTGTTGTCCCACCCCTCCCTCCTTGTGAGCAGGCTGCCTGCCCCTGCAGGCCGTCGCAGCGCGTAAAATCATGCTTGGTGTTGCTGGCGGTTGCACCGTCATGTACACGCCACCAAGTTTCTGCGCCCTTCGTCCTTCGAGCTGTCGACACGAGACGATGCGTTACGGAGTTGGCGTAAGCACGTGACGGTATATTTGACGGTATTAACGGTACTCGTCAAAGATCAGTCCAGATTTTATAAGGCGCCCTCCGCATACTTCGATTCCCGGCGGGGGACCAAAACATGGCGCATCCGCGCCGCACACTTCCCCGACTCCCCCACACATGCCGCTGCTCACCCTCGAAAACGCCTGCCTTGCCTTTGGCCACGTCGATCTGCTCGACCACGCTTCCTTCCAGCTTGATGCGGGCGAGCGCGTCGCGCTGATCGGGCGCAACGGCTCGGGGAAGTCGAGTCTGCTGCGCGCGTTCGCGGGGCAGGCGACGCTTGATGACGGTGAGCTTCGGCGTGAGTCGGGCCTGCGCGTGGCATACGTGCCGCAGGAGCCGGATTTCAGCCAGGCGCAGGATGTGTTCTCGGTCGTGGCCGAGGGTCTGGGCGATGTCGCACGCAAGCTTGTCGGCTATCACGAGGCCATGCTCGCGCTCGGCAACAACCCGGACGAGGCGGCGATGACGCGCCTGGAGGTTCTGCAGCATGACATCGAGGCCGCCGATGGCTGGCGACTGAATCAGCGCGTCGAGGAGGTCATCGTCCGTCTCGGTTTGGATGGCGCGGCCCGCGTCGAGGATCTGTCCGGTGGCGGCATCAAGCGCGTGGCGCTTGCGCGCGCGCTGGTGTCGGATCCGGAGCTGTTGCTGCTCGACGAGCCGACCAACCATCTCGACCTCGACGGCATCCTGTGGCTGGAAGGGCTGATCCGCGATTTTCGCGGCGCGGTGGTGGTGATCACCCACGACCGCGTCTTTCTCGACAACGTTGCCACACGCATCGTCGAGCTTGATCGGGGCCATCTCACGAGTTATCCGGGGCGCTTCTCCGACTATCTGGCGCGCAAGGAGGAGGAACTGGAAGCCGAGTCCAAGGCGAATGCCCGTTTCGACAAGATGCTGGCGCAGGAGGAGGTGTGGATCCGTAAGGGCGTCGAGGCGCGTCGCACCCGCAACGAAGGGCGTGTACGACGGCTCGAAGCGCTGCGGCGCGAGCGTTCGGCGCGCCGCGACAGGCTTGGCAACGTCAAGCTGGCGGTCGATCAGGGTGAGCGCAGCGGTCAGATGGTTGCGGAACTGGAGAGCGTCACCAAGACCTTCGGCGACAAGGTGGTGGTGCGCGACTTTTCAACGCGCATCCTGCGTGGCGACCGCATCGGCTTCATCGGTCCCAACGGTTCGGGCAAGACCACGCTGCTCAAACTGATCCTGGGCGAACTGGAGCCGGACAGTGGGCGAGTACGGCGTGGTACGCGTCAATCGGTCGCCTATTTCGACCAGATGCGTGAGCAGCTCGATCCTGAACTGCCGCTGACGGAGGTGATCAGTCCGGGCTCGGACTTCATCGAGATCGGCAACGAGAAAAAGCACGTCATCGGCTACCTCGGCGACTTCCTCTTCGCGCCGCAGCGTGCGCGCTCGCCGGTCAAGTCACTGTCGGGTGGTGAGCGCAACCGGCTGCTGCTGGCACGCCTGTTCGCGCGTCCGGCCAACGTGCTTGTGCTCGACGAACCGACCAACGACCTCGACATCGAGACGCTCGATCTGCTCGAAGACCTGCTTGCGGCTTATGACGGAACGCTGTTCCTGGTGAGCCACGACCGGGCATTCCTCGACAACGTCGTGACACAGGTCATCGCCTACGAGGGAGATGGGCGCTGGGGTGAGTACGCCGGCGGTTATGCTGACTGGATGCGGGTGAAGGATGCGAAGCCGCGTGAGCCGGCCGTCAAGGCGGTCCGAGCCCAGTCTGGTGGGAGCGACAAGCCGAAGGAGGCGCGCCGCGACGCAAGGCTTTCCTTCAATGAAAAGCGCGAGCTGGAAGGCCTGCCGGCGCGCATCGCCGCGCTGGAGGCGGAGCAGGCCGCGCTGCATGCGCGCCTGGCCGATCCGGCCTTGTATCAGAGTGCGGCGGAGGAGGTGGCAGGGCTGACGGCCCGCCTGGATGAAGTCGAGACCGAGCTCGATGCTGCAATGGCACGCTGGGTCGAACTGGAGTCCCGCGTCGGCGGCTGAAGTCCTTTCCGGTGAGCCAGCCCCGGAGCGGGCAAAGCGGTCCGCTGTTTGTTTGCCAGCCTGGTGAGTCCGTGAGGAGCATGCAGCAGGTCCGATGACGTCCGGGTCGGGCCGGTCGCCCTTTCCTGCGTACGAGCTTGTCAGAGTCGTTTGTCCTCCCGGATGCAATACGGGTGATCCCGGTGAGAGCGCAAGTGTTCGTTCGCCCGGGTGGATCCGGGCCGTTTTCTTGTATGCTCATGCGCTGACGCCGGTTGAGGCGGCACATGAACGGTCGCGGGTCCAGGGCGGCGAACCGAAGGGCTGCGTCGCTGGCCGCGTGGCTATAATCGTTGCGGAACCCCTTCCGGTGGCTGACACATGGAGGATTTGTGGATGAGCGCAGCATTCAGGGCCTATCTGATCACGCAGGACGACGAGCGCCGGGTTTCAGGTCGCCTCACCACGCTGACACGCGATCAGCTCGATGCCGGGCAGGTCACGGTGCGCGTGCGCTACTCGGGCATCAACTACAAGGACGCCCTGGCAGCGACCGGAGCCGGCAAGATCATCCGGCGCTTCCCCTGCGTGGGCGGCATCGATCTGGCAGGCGTGGTGGAAACGAGCGAGGACGAGCGTTTCCGGCCCGGTGACGAGGTCATCGCCACGAGTTTCGACATCGGTGTCGGGCATCACGGCGGTTTTGCCGAGATCGCCCGAGTTCCCGGGGACTGGGTGGTGAAGCTGCCGGCAGGCTTGAACCTCTTCGAATCCATGGCGCTTGGCACGGCCGGTTTCACGGCCGCGCTCGGGGTGGTGCGCATGGAGGCCTGCGGCCTCGCTCCGGCGAACGGACCGGTTGTGGTCACCGGTGCGACCGGAGGGGTGGGCGGGCTGGCCATCGACATGCTGGCAGGTCGCGGCTATGAGGTGGTCGCGCTTACCGGCAAGGCGGCCGAGGCCGGGTACCTGCAGGGTCTCGGGGCGAGTGCGGTACGTCTGCGCGAAGACATCGATTTCGACAAGGTACGCCCGCTCGAGGCGGCTGAGTGGGCCGGCGCAGTGGACAACGTCGGTGGTCAGATCCTGCACTGGGTGCTGGCAACGATGAAGCCAGGCGGCACGGTGGCAAGTGTCGGCAATGCGGCCGACTTTCGCATCAGCACGACGGTGTTCCCGTTCATTCTCCGTGGTGTGAGCCTGCTGGGCATCGACTCGGCGAATACCGGTTTCCCGCTTCGGCAGCAGGTGTGGGATCGCCTCGCTTCGGATCTGAAGCCAAGCCATCTTGCGCGGGTGACCCGCGAGATCGGACTGGAGGAGTTGCCTGCGGCGTTCGATGATTTCATCGCTGGCCGCGTCAAGGGGCGCACCGTAGTGCGTATCCCGGATTGAGCCGAGCGTGATGAGCGAGGCGCAGGAAACCCTGCCGCGTTTGTTGATCGTTGATGATTCACGCATGGTGCGTGCAAGCATCATCAAGCAGGTTCGGGATCACTTCGATTGTCGCGAGGAGGTGGATGGACAGTCCGCCTGGGAGACGCTGGTGGTCGACTCTGCGATCGAGGTGGTGATCACCGATCTGGGCATGCCGCGGCTGGACGGACTCGGCCTGCTGGAACGGATGCGTTCCTCGTCTGTTGCGCGGCTGCAGAAACTGCCGGTTGTCGTGATCTCCGGCGAGGATGATACGGCCTCTCGTGCGCGTGCGCGCGAGGCCGGTGCGAGTGACTTCATCACCAAGGGCGTCGGAACGGCTGAGTTGCTGGCGCGGCTCGAATCATTGTGTGCGCTCTGTGAAACCAGTCGCGAGCTTGCGGCGAGTCGTGAAGCACATGCCAGCCAGAGTCCGATCGATCCGTCCTCCGGTCTGGCGACACGCTCGTATCTGAACTGGCGCGGCAGTCAGGATCTGGCCTTGTCGCGGCGGATGCATGGCGTCTTCAGCGTCATGATGGTCGGCATCGATGATTTCGACGGCATGGTCGAAATGCGCGGTGCAGACCTGGCGAATCTGATTGCCCGTCGCTTGAGTGCCATCCTTTCGAGCAAGGTGCGTCACGAGGACACGGTAAGTGATCTGGGCGGCGGACGTTTCGCCGTGCTTGCGCCATTGTCGGACCTTGTGGCTGTCAGCGCCTTTGCGCTTCGCCTGCAGTCGTCCATCGACAAGCTTGTGCTGACCTACCGCAACGAGCGGCTGGGCATCGGCGTTTCGGTCGGAGTGGCCAGTTCCTCGGTGGACGGGGCCCGAAGCCTGGACGAAATGCTGGATCTCGCAGCGGGACGCCTCGCCACGGCGCAGGCAGCGGGCGGTCGGCGCGTGATGGGCAATCAAGGGCAGGTCACGCGCGAGCTCGTGGAGCGTCTGTTGCGCAACGTCGTCAGCATCGACCAGCTGCTCGGGCGCCTGCGACTGGGTGATGACGTGGACTTGTCCGGGCGGGTGCCGGACATCGTTGCCGCCTTGCTGCCGCTGCTGTCGCGTCTTGACGGCATGCACGGCCTGGGCTTTCCGCTCGACCGACTGCAGGCCCTTGCGCTGCGGCGTGACAAGGACGATGCTGCTGACGGAGAGTGATGGTTCGGATGGTTGCGAATCCCCGGCAAGAGGGATCGCCGCCAAGCAGACCAAGTATGCGGGGGAGGAGGAGTGATGTCGGCGTACAAGACGTTTCATCGGCGGTCGATCGAGGACCGCGACGGTTTCTGGCGCGAGCAGGCTGAACTGATCGAGTGGCAGCAACCGCCCGGCGAGATATGCGATTTTTCGCGCCCTCCGTTCGTCAAGTGGTTCGTAGGTGGTACGACCAACCTGTGCCACAACGCAGTCGATCGTCACGCGGTCGGCCGTCCCCGCGATGCAGCACTGATCTACGTGTCGACCGAGACCGAGACGGAACGGGTCTACAGCTACGAGGAGCTGCTGCGCGAGATCGAGCGCATGGCCGCGATCTACCTCGATCTGGGGGTGAAGAAGGGCGATCGCGTGCTGATCTACATGCCGATGATTCCCGAGGCCTGTTTCGCCATGCTGGCCTGCGCGCGCATCGGCGCCATCCATTCGGTGGTGTTCGGCGGTTTCGCCTCGGCCTCGCTTGCCACGCGCATCGATGATGCGAAACCGGTGCTGATGGTGTCTGCCGACGCCGGCATGCGGGCCGGCAAGGCGGTGCCGTACAAGCATCTGCTCGACGAGGCCTGTCGCCTGGCCGGGCATCCGCCGCAGCATGTGCTGATCGTTGATCGGGGC
This sequence comes from Azoarcus sp., assembly GCA_041595655.1. GTDB lineage: Bacteria > Pseudomonadota > Gammaproteobacteria > Burkholderiales > Rhodocyclaceae > Pseudazoarcus. Next base: position 2,453 of record JBFHJY010000048.1, on the reverse strand, counting down.
ATCGACAAGGGTTTTCCGCGGCTCGAGGGGCGCGACGTCGATTATGCCGAGATGCGGCGCAAGCATGTCGATGCCACCGTGCCGGTGACCTGGCTGGAGTCGAACGAGCCGAGCTACATTCTGTACACCTCCGGCACCACCGGCAAGCCCAAGGGCGTGCAGCGCGACACTGGCGGCTACTGCGTGGCGCTGGCCGCGTCGATGAAGCACATCTTCACCGGCGGCGTCGGCGAGACCATGTTCGTCACCTCCGATATCGGCTGGGTGGTTGGTCACAGCTACATCATCTATGCGCCGCTGATCGCCGGCATGGCCACGCTGATGTACGAAGGTACGCCGCTACGCCCCGACCCCGGCATCTGGTGGCGGCTGGTCGAGAAGCACCGCGTCAACGTCATGTTCTCGGCGCCCACCGCGGTGCGCGTGCTCAAGAAGCAGGACCCGTCGTGGCTCAAGCAGGCCGACCTGTCCTCGCTCAAGCACCTGTTCCTCGCCGGCGAGCCACTGGACGAGACCACGCACCGCTGGATCGCCGACGCGCTGGGCATTCCGGTCATCGACAACTACTGGCAGACGGAAACCGGCTGGCCCATGCTGTCGGCCGTGCCCGGCATCGAGCAGACCCCGGTCAAGTACGGCTCGCCGAGCTTCCCGGTGTATGGCTATGACCTGCGTCTGTTCCGCGAGGACGGTACCGAGTGCGGGCCGGATGAAAAGGGGGTGGTCGGTATCGTGCCGCCGTTGCCGCCGGGCTGTCTGGCGACCGTGTGGGGGCAGGACGAACGCTTCGTGTCCACCTACTTCAGCCTGTTCCGCGAGCCGCTGGTGTATTCGTCGTCCGACTGGGGCATTCGTGACAAGGACGGCTACTACACCATCCTCGGGCGCATGGACGACGTGATCAACGTCGCCGGCCACCGCCTCGGTACGCGCGAGATCGAAGAGGCCGTGCAGATGCATCCCGGCGTCGCCGAGGTAGCCGTTGTGGGCGTGGCCGACGAGATCAAGGGTCAGATGCCGATGGCCTTCGCCGTGCTCAAGGATTCCTCGGTCGCGGCCGACGCGGAAGCCGTCGCGCGGCTGGAGAAGGAGGTCATGCGCAAGGTCGATGAGCACCTTGGCGCCATCGCCCGGCCGGCGCATGTGTTTTTCGTCGCCGGCTTGCCCAAGACGCGCTCGGGCAAGATGCTGCGCCGAGCGATCCAGGCGTTGGCCGAGGGGCGTGATCCGGGCGATCTGACGACCATCGAGGATCCGTCCACGCTGCAGCAGATCCGCGAATTGCTAGCCTCTCGCTGACCGGATTCGCCGGGGCTTGTATCGCAGTTTGTCGAGAGCCTTCGGCGACACAGCACAATGCAAATCCGCGACGTACCGACAAATCGGGCTTACACCCGGCTGTTCAAATGATTCCTGTCGAAGGTCGGCGCCTTGCCGGTCTCGTGTAAGGAGGAATCGAAAATGAGCATCCGCATGAAAAGTCCCTGGATGGTTGCCGCGCTGGTCGCAGCCGGTGTGACGGTGGCCGGCACGGCCATGGCGCGAGGCGATTGCGCTGATGCGCCGCGCGGCGATCGCGCACAGAAAATGGCGATGATGCAGGAGCGCCACGCGGCGCGCATGGATCAGCACTTCGATGCGCTGGCCGAGCGCCTTGCGTTGCGCGACGAACAGCGCCCGGCTTGGGAGAGCTTCCGGGAAAGCGTCGCCCAAGGGCGAGGGGCACGTGGTGATCGCATCGCACGCGATGCGGCGGCCAGCGCGCCGGAGCGCATGCAGCGCATGGAGCAGGCTGCAGAGGCCAGACTGGAGCGCATCCGTGCCATGCGCGCGGCAGGCGAGCAACTGTATGCCGTGCTCGACGACACGCAACGCAAGGTTCTGGACGAGCACCGCCCGTTCGCGCGTGAAGGCAAGGATGGCAAGCGCCATCACCGTCATTCCGGTCGTCATGGCTGAGTCCTGAGCAGACAAAAAAAGCGGCCCCGCGGGGCCGCTTTTGTTTTCAGGACGGGATTTCAGCCGGTGGCGTGTGCCGTTTCGACTTCGTCGAAGATCAGCTTCACCTTTCCTTCGGCATCCAGATCGATGGTCACGTCACCGCCGTTGGCCAGCCGTCCGAACAGCAACTCGTCTGCCAGCGCGGCACGGATCGTGTCCTGGATCAGACGCGCCATCGGGCGTGCGCCCATCAACGGGTCGAAGCCCTCCGACGCCAGCCAGGCCTTGAGTTCGTCGGTGAAATGCGCCTCGACTTTCTTCTCGTGCAGCTGAACCTCGAGCTGCATCAGGAACTTGTCGACGACCTGCAGGATGATCTCGTTGGTCAGAGCACCGAAGGAAATCGTCGCATCCAGTCGGTTGCGGAATTCCGGCGAGAACATGCGCTTGATCTCCGCCATTTCGTCACCCGACTCCCGCTTGGCCGAGAAGCCCATGATGGTCTTCTGCAT
>JBFHJY010000047.1:0-10831 GCA_041595655.1 Azoarcus sp. | reverse complement strand
CTGCGTGGCTTCGATCACGCGGTCGGCCTCGACCACCTGCTCACGCAGCGCACGCGCGAGCATGTCGTCACCCGCATGCTCCATTCCGGCACGCAGCATGTCGGCGATCTCTTCGTCGGACAGGCCGTAAGAAGGCTTGACCGTCACGCTGGCCTCAACGCCGGATGAGAGCTCCTGTGCCGCCACCGACAGCAGGCCGTCGGCGTCGACCTGGAAGGTCACGCGGATGCGCGCAGCACCGGCGGACATGGGCGGAATGCCGCGCAACTCGAAGCGCGCCAGCGAACGGCAGTCGGACACCAGCTCGCGCTCGCCCTGCACGACGTGAATGGCCATTGCGGTCTGGCCGTCCTTGAAAGTGGTGAACTCCTGGGCGCGCGCGATCGGCAGCGTGGAATTGCGCGGCACGATGCGCTCGACCAGGCCACCCATGGTCTCCAGTCCGAGCGAAAGCGGAATCACGTCGAGCAGCAGCCAGTCGTCGCCATCTGCGCGGTTGCCGGCCAGCACGTTGGCCTGGATGGCTGCACCCATCGCCACCACGCGGTCGGGGTCGAGATTGTTGAGCGGCTCGCGGCCGAAATAGTCGGCCACCGCGCGCTGGATCTGCGGCATGCGCGTGGCACCGCCGACCATCACCACGCCCTTGATCTCATCCGGCGTCAGATCCGCGTCACGCAGGGCCTTGCGCACCGGCGCGAGGGTCTTGCGCACGAGATCGGCAGTGATGCGCTCGAAGGTCTCCCGCGAGACCTCGACATCGAGAGCGCCCCCCGACGACAGGGTCGCGCGCATGCGGGTCGTGACCGAATCGGTGAGTGCTTCCTTGGCGGCACGGGCGGCATCGAGCAGCACGCGCATGTCGTGCTCGTCGGCCGCGCGGACGCCGGCGCTCTCGCAGGCCCACTCGACGAGGCGGTGGTCGAAGTCATCACCGCCCAGCGCACTGTCTCCGTTGGTGGAGAGCACCTCGAAGATGCCGCGCGAGAGCTTGAGAATGGAGATGTCGAAGGTGCCCCCGCCCAGATCGTAGACGGCGAAGACGCCTTCGGAAGCGTTGTCCAGGCCGTAAGCCACGGCAGCGGCGGTCGGCTCGTTGAGCAGGCGCAGCACGTTCAGGCCGGCCAGACGCGCGGCGTCCTTGGTGGCCTGGCGCTGGGCGTCGTCGAAATAGGCCGGCACGGTGATGACCACACCGGTGAGCTCGCCACCCAGCGAGGCTTCTGCGCGGCGGGCAAGTGCGGCGAGGATCTCGCTCGACACCTCTACCGGGCTTTTGACGCCTTGAGCCGTGCGCACGCGCAGCATGCCCTCGCCTTCGATGAATTCGTAGGGCTGGGCGGCCAGATTGGAGACGTCGGACAGCCCGCGCCCCATGAAGCGCTTGACCGAGACGATGGTGTTGCGCGGGTCGCTCGCGGCGGCAGCGGCGGCGTCAGCGCCGATGTCGATCGTGCCGTCGGCGTGATAACGCACGACCGAAGGCAGGATCATCCTGCCCTGCCCGTCCGGCAGGCACTCGGCAGTGCCGCTGCGCACGGTGGCGACCAGTGAGTTGGTGGTGCCGAGGTCGATGCCGGCGGCGAGCCTGTGCTTGTGCGGCTCGGCCGACAGCCCCGGCTCGGCGATCTGCAGTAATGCCATCAGTTGTCCAGCGCCTCTAGGGCGTCATCGATTTCGTGTCTGAGCTTGTCCAGGAACATCAGTCGGCGCGCGGTATCGGCAGCCTCGTCAAAGGCCTGGTCCCCGTCGATCTGGTGTTCGAGCTCACCCAGCAGCTCCCGCGTCTGACCGCGCAGACGCTGGTGCAGATGTTCGAGTTCGAAAGCATCGGCAGCCTGTTCTGCCTCTTCGACCGCCTCGCGCCATTCCATTTGCTCCACCAGGAACGCGGGAGACATGACGGTATTCGTTTCGAGGCCGACGTCGATGCCGGCGAGTTCGATCAGATAGCGCGCACGAGCCAGAGGGTCCCGCAAGGTGCTGAACGCCTCGTTGACACGCGTAGCCCACTGCATTGCCCGACGCCTGTCGGCGTCGGGGAGATGGGCATGACGGTCCGGATGCACCCGGGAATGCAGCTCATGGTAGGCCGCCTCCAGCGCCGGTTCCTCGATGCGGAAACGACGTGGCAGGCCGAACAGTGCGAAGAAATCCTGTTGCAGCTCGTTCGTCATCGGCGCTCAGACGTTGAAGCTTTCGCCACAACCGCAGGCGTCCTTGACGTTCGGGTTGTTGAACTTGAAGCCTTCGTTGAGCCCCTCGCGCACGAAGTCGAGCTCGGTGCCATCCAGATAGGGCAGGCTTTTCGGGTCGATCACCACCTTCACGCCGTGGCTCTCGAACTCGATGTCCTCGGGCAGCTTCTCATCGACGAACTCGAGCTTGTACGCCATGCCCGAGCAGCCGCTCGTGCGCACGCCAAGGCGGATACCCAAACCCTTGCCGCGCTTGGCGAGGTAATTGCTGACGTGCTGTGCAGCGTTTTCGCTGAGGGTCACACCCATGATGCGTTTCTCCGTGCTCAGGCGTCTTGCTTCTTCTTGTAGTCGGCCACGGCTGCCTTGATGGCGTCTTCAGCCAGTATCGAGCAGTGGATCTTCACCGGCGGCAGCGCGAGTTCCTCGGCGATCGCGGTGTTCTTGATCTCCAGCGCCTGATCGACGGTCTTGCCCTTGACCCACTCCGTCACGAGCGAACTCGAGGCGATGGCCGAGCCACAGCCGTAGGTCTTGAACTTGGCGTCCTCGATGACGCCGTCGGCGCCGACCTTGATCTGCAGCTTCATCACGTCGCCACAGGCCGGCGCGCCGACCATGCCGGTCCCCACGCCCTCGTCGTCCTTGGCGAAGGAACCGACGTTGCGCGGATTCTCGTAGTGATCCAGCAGTTTTTCACTGTATGCCATTGTTGCTCTCCTTGGGGTTCCGGTCGGCGCTCAGTGGGCCGCCCATTGTACGGTATCGAGGTCTACGCCTTCCTGCACCATCTCCCACAGCGGGGACAGTTCGCGCAGCTTGCCGATGCGCTTGCGCAGCAGGTCGATGGTGTAGTCGATCTCCTCGACGGTGGTGAAGCGGCCGATCGTGAAGCGGATCGAGCTGTGCGCCAGTTCGTCGTTGCGGCCCAGTGCGCGCAGCACGTAGGACGGCTCCAGGCTGGCCGAGGTACAGGCCGAACCGGACGACACCGCTACATCCTTGATCGCCATGATCAGCGACTCGCCCTCGACATAGGCGAAGGAGATGTTGAGGTTGTGCGGCACGCGATGCTCGATGTCGCCATTGACGTACACCGCTTCCATGTCCTTGAAGCCGTCCATCAGCCGGTCGCGCAGCATGCGGATGCGCTCGTTCTCGGCCTGCATCTCCTCACGCGCGATGCGGAAGGCTTCGCCCATGCCGACGATCTGGTGCGTGGCCAGCGTGCCCGAACGCAGGCCACGCTCGTGACCGCCACCGTGCATCTGCGCCTCCAGGCGCACGCGCGGTTTGCGGCGCACATACAGCGCGCCAACGCCTTTCGGGCCGTAGGTCTTGTGGGCCGAGAAGGACATCAGGTCGACCTTCAGCGTGTTCAGGTCGATGGCGACCTTGCCGGTGGCCTGCGCCGCATCGACATGGAACACGATGCCCTTGTCGCGACACAGCTCGCCGATTTCGGCGATCGGCTGCACCACGCCGATCTCGTTGTTGACCATCATCACCGAGATCACGATGGTGTCCGGGCGAATCGCGGCCTTGAGCGCATCGAGGTCGACCAGACCGTTTTCCTGCACGTCCAGATAGGTCGCCTCGAAGCCCTGACGTTCGAGCTCCCGCACAGTGTCCAGCACCGCCTTGTGCTCGGTCTTGAGCGTGATGATGTGCTTGCCCTTGCCCTTGTAGAACTGCGCGGCGCCCTTGATGGCGAGGTTGTTGGATTCGGTCGCACCGGAAGTCCAGATGATCTCGCGCGAGTCGGCACCGACCAGCGCAGCCACTTCCTCGCGCGCATCCTCGACCGCCTTCTCGGCCTCCCAGCCATAGGCGTGCGAGCGGCTCGCGGGGTTGCCGAAGTGCTCGGTCAGCCACGGAATCATCTTCTCGGCGACGCGCGGGTCGACCGGCGTGGTGGCCGAATAGTCGAGGTAGATCGGGAACTTCAGCATCGTGTTTCTCCGTAGGACCGGTGTTGTCATTGTTCAGACCGCAATCGCGGCCAGTTGTCTCAGTTCCTTCACCTGCCGGGTAAGACCGGCGGCGAAGCGTTCGATGTCGTCTGCGCGCGTGTCACGACCGAGGCTGACACGCAACGCGTTGCGCGCCAGATCCGGCGCGACGCCCATCGCCGTCAGCGTATGGGACGGCTCGGGGTTGGCGCTGGAGCAGGCAGAGCCGCTGGCGCAGGCGAAGCCGGCGCGGTCGAGCTTGCCGACCAGGGTCTCGCCATCGATGCCTTCGATGGCGAAGAAACTCGTATTCGGCAGACGCTCGGCATCACCCGAGAAGATGCGGGCACCAAGGTCGCGCAACGAGACTTCCAGCTGTCCGCGCAGGTCTGCGAGACGTTTCGCCTCAGCCGCCATCCGCGCCGCAGCCAGTTCGCAGGCAACGCCGAAGCCGATGATGGCTGCCACGTTCTCGGTACCGGAACGCAGGCCGCGCTCCTGACCACCGCCCGCGATCAATGGTGCAAGTTCGACACGCTTGTCGAGCACGAGTGCCCCGGCACCAAGCGGCCCGCCGATCTTGTGCGCAGACAGCGTCATGCCGTGTACGCCGAGCTTGCGGAAGTCGAGCGGCATCTTGCCCAGCGCCTGTACCGCGTCCGAGTGGAACCAGGCCCCTGCTCCGCTTGCCTCCGGGGCAAGGCGGTCGATCGGCTGCAATACTCCCGTCTCGTTGTTAGCCAGCATCGCCGAAACGATGGCGGGGCGTGCCTGCAGTACATCGGCCCAGTCGGTCGCATCGATACGGCCCGCGCCATCCACTGCAATCTCCCGCAGGGTCCAGCCTGCACGGGCCAGCTGTTTCGCCGGCTCGCGCACACAGGGATGTTCGATGGCACTGACGGCAATCAGGCCCGGCTTGCGACAGGCGGCCGCGCCCTTGATGAAGAGGTTGTTGGCCTCCGAACCACCACTGGTGAACACCACCTCGGTGGCATGTGCGCCGACGGCTGCGGCAACCTGCGCACGGGCTTCGTCAATGGCGGCACGCGCCTGACGACCATACTCGTGGCGGCTCGACGCGTTGCCGAAGCGGGCATCGAGCCACGGCAGCATGGCTTCGCGCACTGCCGGATCGAGCGGCGAAGTGGCGTTCCAGTCGAGGTAGGTCGGCGCAAACATGGCGTATCTCAGACCGCTGCGGCCTCACGCAACGAAATCGTCGCGCGGCGTCGCACATCCTTGATGACATTGACCTCTGGATCCGCCTTGATCTCGTGCTTGACCAGGGCAGCCAGCGTTACCGAGTCGAGATACTCGTACATGCGCTTGTTGAGGTTGGTCCACAGATCGTGCGTCATGCAGCGATGTTCGTCGTGGCAGTTCTGCTTGCCGCCGCACTGCGTGGCATCCAGAGGCTCATCGACCGCGACGATGATGTCGGCCACGGTGATGCCGTCCATGTCGCGCGCCAGGCGATAGCCGCCGCCGGGGCCGCGCACGCTGGACACCAGCTTGTAGCGGCGCAGCTTGCCGAACAGCTGTTCGAGATAGGACAACGAAATCTTCTGACGCTCGGCGATGCCCGCCAGGGTGACGGGCCCCTCGCCTTCACGCGATGCCAGATCGATCATCGCGGTCACCGCGAATCGGCCTTTGGTGGTCAGTCTCATGGTGGGTCCTCGTGCTGTGCAGCGGGTCGGGTGAATACTTGAACGTTTTAATCAACTATACGGTTCCCGACAAAAACAGTCAACTTCTAGAGCCGCTTTCAATCGACCATTTTAGATAGGCGCCCGGCATCGAAATCATCGTCTTTCTCGATGGTTTCATCGATGTGGATGCCCGCTCTCTGCAGCTTTTCGATCAGCAGGTGGAAGCGCTTGTCGGTCTCGACCGTGTGGTCGAGCAGCGCATGAAGCGCCTTGGCGAGGGGGTCATCCATGCCGCGCGTCACGCCGTACGCCGAAAAGCCGATCTGCTCGGCCTTCTTCTCGCGTTCGACATCGCGCTCATCGCGCTCTTCCTTGCGTTCACTGTCGAGAATGCGCGCGGGGTTGCCGACTGCCGTCGCGCCAGCCGGAACCGGACGGATCACGACCGCGTTGGAGCCGACCTTGGCGCCGTCGCCCACCTCGAAACCGCCCAGCACCTTGGCACCGGCCCCCACGACGACGCCCTTGCCCAGCGTCGGATGGCGCTTCTCGCCGCGATACAGTGAGGTGCCGCCAAGCGTCACGGCCTGGTAGATGGTGCAGTCGTCGCCGACCTCGGCGGTCTCGCCGATGACCACCCCCATGCCGTGATCTATGAAGACACGGCGGCCAATGACCGCGCCCGGGTGAATCTCGATGCCGGTCAGGAAGCGGCCGAGGTGACTCACGAACCGTCCCAGCCAGTAGAACTCGCGCTTCCACGCCCAATGCGCGAAACGGTGCATTGCCAATGCATGCACGCCGGGATAGCACGTCAGTACCTCCCAGGTCGAACGCGCGGCGGGGTCACGCTCGCGAACGCTGGCAAGGTCTTCACGCAGGCGGCTGAACATGGACGGTGTCTCCCGGGTATTGGTGCGCCAGTGATGGCGCAGACAACTTCAATAGTCGAGTATTTTAATCAGGTTTGCGCTGCAATGCAGCCACGATGCCGCGCAGGATGTTGATCTCGTCGCGTTCGAGGCGAATGCGCCCGAACAGCCGACGCAGACGCGGCAGCAGGCGGCGTGAGGTGGCCGGGTCGTAGAAGCCCGAGTCACGCATGGCGTCTTCGAGGTGGGCGTAGAAGCCTTCCACGTCTTCAAACCGCGCAGCGTCTTCCGGCGGCGTCTGCGGCGCCGTTTCGTCCGCCGCTGCCAGACGCAGCTCATAACACAGCAGCTGCACGGCCGCGGCGAGGTTCAGCGAGGAGTACGCGGGGTTGGCCGGAATCGTCACCGGCATGCCGCACAGCGCGACCTCGTCGTTGGTCAGTCCGCTCGATTCGGTGCCGAATACCAGCGCAACGTCGCCGCCCTGCGCGTAGCGCACCAGTTCCGGCGCGGCCTGGCGGGGCATCTGCAGCGGCAATGACAGTTCACGCCGGCGCGCGGTGAGCGCTGCCGAGAACACCGTGCCTTGCAGCGCATCGGCCAGCGTCGGCACCACCACGGCCGCATTCAGTACGTCCAGCGCGCCGGACGCGCGTGCATCGGCGACCGGATCCGGAAACGAGTCCGGCGCCACCAGCACCAGGCGCGACAGTCCCATGGTCTTCATGGCGCGCGCGGCAGCCCCGATGTTGCCGGGATGACTGGTGCGCGTGAGCACCACTCGGATGCGGTCGAGAAGCGAAGTGTCTTGCATCGGATGCCTGATTCGGGTGTTACGGCCCCGCATTCGGGACCGTAAGGAGGGGGTTTGCGGTTAGAATGCGCGGCTATTCAAGATCATCATTTCTGCGGGCTTCGATGGTGAATCCGCAGCAACCGAGAACCGTTCCATGCATCCGACCCTGAACATCGCCGTCAAGGCCGCCCGTCGCGCCGCGAGTGTGATCAACCGCGCCTCGACACAGCTCGACCTGCTCACCGTGCAATCGAAATCGCCCAATGATTTCGTCACCGAGGTCGATCGCGCCGCCGAGGCCGCGATCATCGAAGTGCTGCGAGAGGCCTATCCGGAGCACGCGATTCTAGCAGAGGAGTCGGGCAGCTCCGGCGACAGCGAATACTGCTGGATCATCGATCCGCTCGACGGAACGACCAACTTCATTCACGGCTTTCCGCAGTACGCCATCTCCATCGCGCTGGCGCGCAACGACGTGCTCGAGCAGGCCGTGATCTTCGATCCGGTGCGCAACGAGCTGTTCGCCGCATCGAAAGGTGGCGGCGCCTTCCTGAACGATCGCCGCATCCGGGTCTCGCGTCGCATCAAGCTGATGGATTCGCTGATCGGTACGGGCTTTCCGTTCCGCCAGAACGACAACATCGAAGCCTATATCGGTGCCTTCCGCGAACTGTCGCAGAAAACTGCGGGCATCCGTCGTCCGGGCGCGGCCGCGCTGGATCTGGCCTATGTTGCCTGCGGCCGCCTCGACGGCTTCTGGGAAGCCGGCCTGAGCAGCTGGGACATGGCAGCCGGAGCGCTGCTGATCATGGAAGCCGGCGGTCTGGTGTCCGACTTCGGCGGCGACAGTGCCTATCTCGACACCGGGCGTCTGGTAGCCGGCACACCGAAGGTCTTCGCACAACTGTTGCCGATCGTGCAGGCGCACATGGGCAGCAAATAAACCCCTGCCCGCCTTGACCCAGACCGCCACAAAGCCAGCCTTCGACGAAGCCTCCATCGCCGGCCACACGCCGATGATGCAGCAATACCTGCGCCTCAAGGCGCAGTACCCGGACCTGATGCTGTTCTATCGCATGGGGGACTTCTACGAGCTGTTCTTCGACGACGCCGAGAAGGCCGCGCGCCTGCTCGACATCACGCTGACCACGCGCGGCCAGTCCAGTGGCGCGCCCATCAAGATGGCGGGTGTGCCCTTCCATGCCGTCGAACAGTATCTGGCGCGACTGGTGAAGATGGGCGAATCCGTGGTGATCGCCGAACAGGTCGGCGAACCCGGCGCCACCAAGGGCCCGATGGAGCGCGCGGTCAGCCGCATCGTCACGCCCGGCACGCTGACCGACGCGGCGTTACTGGATGATCGTCGCGACGCCCTGTTACTGTCCCTGACCCTGCAGCGCGGCGCCCTGGGGCTGGCCTGGCTGAATCTGGCCAACGGTGACCTGCGCGCGATGGAATGCCCGGCCGAGCAATTGCAGAGCCAGTTCGAGCGTCTGCGCCCGGCCGAGGTGCTGATTCCCGACGGGCTCAGTCTGCCGTTTCTCAACACCCTCAACCCGCCGCCTCGGCGTTTGCCTGATTGGCAGTTCGATGCCGGCAACGGCACGCGCCTGCTCACCGGCCACTTCGGCACGCAGGACCTGTCCGGTTTCGGCGCAGAGGAACTCGACACCGGCCTGGCCGCACTGGCTGCGCTGTTCGAGTACGCACGTGGCACCCAGCGCCAGACGCTGGAACACGTCACCACGCTGCATGTCGAGCGCGAAGCGGCTTATCTGCGCCTGGACGCGGCGACGCGGCGCAATCTCGAACTGACCGAAACCCTGCGCGGCGAAGCCTCGCCCACGCTGCTGTCGCTGCTCGATTGCTGCGCCACCAGCATGGGCTCGCGCTGGCTGCGTCATGCCCTGCATCACCCGCTGCGCGATCGGCAGCTCGCCGCGCAGCGACACGCGGCCGTGGCAGCGTTGATCGGCGATGGCGACGGCCGCTGCCTGGCCGGCGTGCGCGCGGAGTTGAAAGGCATCGCCGACGTCGACCGCATCACCGCCCGCGTGGCCCTGCGCAGCGCCCGCCCGCGCGACCTCTCCGCCCTGCGCGATGCGCTTGCAGCCTTGCCGGCGCTGCAGGCCGCCATCGGCGAGACGGATTCCGGGCTGCTGTCAGACGTGCGCAGCGACCTTGCCCGTCCCGATGGTGCCTTCGAACTTCTGACCCGCGCCATCGACCTTGAGCCGGCCGCCATGGTGCGCGACGGTGGCGTGATCGCACCGGGCTTCGATGCCGAACTCGATGAGCTGCGTGGCATCCAGAGCAACTGCGGCGAATTCCTGATGGCGCTCGAAGCGCGCGAGCGCGAGCGCAGTGGCATTGCCAACCTGAAAGTCGAATACAACCGTGTGCATGGCTTCTACATCGAGGTCAGCCGCATGCATGCCGACAAGGTGCCGGACGACTACCGTCGTCGCCAGACGCTGAAGAACGCCGAGCGCTACGTCACGCCTGAGCTCAAGGCTTTCGAGGACAAGGCACTGTCAGCCCAGGATCGCGCCCTGGCGCGAGAGAAAATGCTGTACGACGAGGTGCTCGAGGCGCTGGCCGGCGAGATTCCGGCCTTGCAGCGCATTGCACGCGCATTGGCCCTGCTCGACGGGCTCGGCGCTTTCGCCGAGATCGCGCTGCGCCACGATTACTGCCGACCGATGTTCGTCGAGCAACCGGGGCTGGAGGTCGAGCGCGGCCGCCACCCGGTGGTCGAGCGCGAGGTCGACAACTTCATCGCCAACGATTGCCGGCTTGGTGCCACACGCCGCATGCTCATGATCACCGGCCCCAACATGGGCGGCAAATCGACCTTCATGCGACAGGTCGCGCTGATCGCTCTGCTGGCGCATGTTGGCGCTTTCGTGCCGGCAGCGGCCGCACGCATCGGCCCGATGGACGCGATCTTCACCCGCATCGGCGCCTCCGATGATCTTGCCTCCGGCCGTTCGACCTTCATGGTCGAGATGACTGAAGCCGCAGCCATCCTGCATGGCGCCACCGAGCGCAGTCTGGTGCTGATGGACGAAATCGGTCGCGGAACCTCGACCTTCGACGGTCTGGCGCTGGCCTTTTCGATCGCACGCCATCTGCTCGCGCACAACCGCTGCATGACGCTGTTCGCAACGCACTACTTCGAGCTGACCCGCCTCAACACCGAGTTCCCGGAGTGCGTGAACGTGCACCTGGATGCCGTCGAGCACGGTCACCGCATCGTCTTCCTGCACGCAGTAGAGGAAGGTCCGGCCAGCCAGAGTTACGGCATCGAAGTCGCGGCCCTGGCCGGCGTGCCGGCACCGGTGATCCGTGAGGCGCG
>JBFHJY010000046.1:0-10933 GCA_041595655.1 Azoarcus sp. | reverse complement strand
CACCAGCGTAGCACTTCAGCTTCTTCAGCATCGCATAGCCAAGCGGGCCTTTCGGCAGCATGCCCTTTACAGCCTTCTCGAGCGCACGACCCGGGAAGCGCTGCTGCATCTTGGCGAAATTGGTCTCGTAGATGCCGCCGGGGAAACCACTGTGACGGTAATACTTCTTATCCTGGGCCTTGTTGCCGGTCACGCGCAGCTTGTCGACGTTGACCACGACGATGAAGTCGCCGGTATCGACGTGAGGCGTGTAGATTGCCTTGTGCTTGCCACGCAGACGACGGGCAACTTCAGCCGCGAGACGGCCAAGCACCTTGTCCGACGCATCGACAACATACCAGTCGCGCTTGACCTCATGCGGCTTGGCGGAAAACGTTTTCATTCGAATCCTCGATTCTTGTCCGGCCACGCGTGGGCCATCAAACGGAAAGCACGGAATGATATAGGAGTCACAGCTTTGCTGTCAAACCTGCTCGAAGCTCCGGCGCAGGCAAAAAAAACGCAGTCCGGAATCTACCGGACTGCGTAAATCCACACCAAAGGAGGAGGGTGGAGGAGACATCGATGGAGATGAAGGTGATTCATCTCGATGGGCGACATTATCGCCACTGGAAGCGTTTGAATCAAGACTAATTTGTGCATCGCACAACAAATGTTCTGATGCGCAGATAAAGTCTATTTATGCCCTGCCCGCCTGCCTCGCCCCCTCCCTTCCCCTACCGCCGAAGAAGCTCGGGCATCAAGATCCGCTTCCGCTAGAATCCATCTCGAATTTTCCAGCCGCCAGACGGTAAACGAACTGTGAGGACTCACGATGGAATGCACAATCAAGTGGCTTGACGGCGTCAGCTTCGTTGCCGAAACAGGCTCAGGACATCTGGTCGCCATGGATGGCGCCCCGGACGCCGGGGGGCGCAACCTCGCGCCCAGACCAATGGAAATGATGCTGGCCGGCGCCGGCGGCTGCAGCGCTTTTGACGTCGTGATGATTCTGCGACGGGGACGCCACGACATCCGCGGCTGCACCTCTCGCCTCACGGCCGAACGGGCTGAAAGCGACCCCAAGGTGTTCACCCGCATCTGCTTCCACTTCACCATCACCGGTCGCAACCTGAAGCCGGAAGCTGTTGAACGGGCGATACACCTCTCGGCGGAAAAATATTGCTCGGCCTCGGTCATGCTCGGCAAGACCGCAAAGATCGAACACACTTGGGAAATTGTCGAGGCGGACTGAAGCTCTCAGATGCGATGCGCCAGCGTCGTCATCGCCCGTCCCATCCAGCGCATGCCGGTGCGCACCACGGCCGGCAACTCTGCACCGCCGAGGGAGGTTGCCGTATGTGCGTGCCTGGCTTCGTCCTCGACCATCTGTTCAAGGATTGCGCGGGTTCGCCGGTCATCCGAGCGCACTCGCGCGAGATGGCGCTTCAGATGGGCTTCGACCTGGTGCTCGGTTTCCGCCAGAAAACCAAGATTCCATCGGTCTCCCGCTCTCCCGGCAAGCATTCCGATGGCAAGCGAACCTGCATACCACAACGGATTGAGCAGACTCTTGCGCCCGCCGAGCTCCGCAATACGCCGTTCCGTCCAGGCAAGGTGCTCGGTCTCCTCCGCGGCGGCTCGCTGCAACTCGTCGCGGATCGATTCTTCACGAGCGGTCAACGCCTGGCCTTGATACAAGGCCTGGGCGCAGATCTCGCCGCAATGATTGACGCGCATCAGCGACGCTGTTTCTGCCCGCTCGGCGTCCGACAACGTCACATCCGGCAGATCGCTGCCCGGCACGGCACGCACGGTTGCAGCCGGCGCATGCAGCGTGCGCAAGATCCTGTCGAACTGGATGATCAGGTTGTCGATGTGCATTGCACGGCCCTATTTCCAGTGATCTGCGCCATCACGCAAGCCGCGCAAGGCAGCCTCGGTGGAGCGAGGGGGCGCGACACCATCGCAGAAGTAGTTTCGCGCCAGCGCAAGCTGAGGCATGTGACGTCGGGCCGAAAGCAGAGGCTGCCACTCGGAACGGCGCGACGGCACCCATCCCCCGTCATCACGCCAGTGGGCGTAAAGCTTCCATTCGCCAGCCGGGCAGCGGATTCCTTCGTAGCTGACCTGCTCCGCGCCACCCTCAGCTCGCACCACCAGCACATAACGCACAACGTAATCCGGACCCACGCTCAAAGAGGATTCGTCCACGTAATAACGATGCGGAGTCGCCGCAGTGACGTAAAACTCGCGCAGATGATCCTCCTGCGGAGACCGTGGAACGGGCACGTCGGCCTCCTGCCAGTCTCGGGACGGCTCGGCGAACAGTTGCGCCTGAGCCGGCGCGGAAGCACACAGCGCCAGAACAAGCACCGCCGGTAGCCCACGACGCAAGTTCAGACGCGACCCAAACGAACCCGCGACCAGGCTGGCATCAAGCATTAAGGATTCAGTCCAACGGGGAGCACGCGGAAGCACATCAGGACCCTCTTGCGATGGCCACATCGCGATATTCGGACGGCCTGTCCAGCACAGCCGGACGGAAAATGATGCCGGACAATTCGGACAGCGCCTGCTGGTAAACCTGCCGCTTGAACTCGATCACCGCGTCAAGCGGCACCCAGTAGTCGTTCCAGCGCCACGCATCAAACTCGGGATGCCTGCTGGCGCGCAGACACACATCACTGTCACGCCCAACAAGCCGTAGCAGGAACCAGATCTGCTTCTGCCCACGGTAAGTGCTGCGCCACTCTCGGCGTATCCAGTTCTTCGGGACGTCATACCTCAACCAGCCACGTGTGCGCCCAAGGATCTTCACATGTTGGGGGCGAAGGCCCACTTCCTCATACAGCTCCCTGTACATGGCCTGCTGCGGACTTTCGCCGTGCTTGATGCCACCTTGAGGAAACTGCCAGGAATGTTCGCGGATCCGCTTGCCCCAGAATACCTCGTTGCGCCCATTGACCAGGATGATGCCGACGTTCGGGCGGTAGCCCTCGCGATCAAGCATGCCGGAATCCTTGATTCGTTCAGTTGGGTTGATTTTTTCACACTTACCGGGGGTTGCAAAGGGCCATCGGGCGCGGCATCCGCCGTGCATGACCAAGCCGCTGATAGAATGCGCGCGTTCAGACACCAACCTTTTCCGGATAAGCCACGATGTTCGCCAGCAGGTTCTTCATCACCACCCTCAAGGAAGCCCCTTCCGACGCCGAGGTCGCCAGCCACAAGTTGATGCTGCGGGCAGGCCTGATCCGTCGGGTTGCGGCGGGAATCTACACCTGGATGCCGACGGGGCTGCGCTGCCTGCGCAAGGTCGAGAACATCGTGCGTGAAGAGATGGGCCGCGCCGGCGCTGTCGAAGTGCTGATGCCCGCCGTGCAGCCCGCCGAGCTTTGGCAGGAATCCGGCCGCTGGGCGCATTACGGACCGGAACTGCTGCGCTTCAAGGACCGCCACGATCGCGACTTCGTGGTCGGACCGACGCACGAGGAAGTGATCACCGACATGGCTCGCCGCGAGCTGAAGAGCTACCGCCAGCTGCCGCGTCACTTCTATCAGATCCAGACCAAGTTCCGCGACGAAATCCGACCACGCTTCGGCGTCATGCGCGGGCGCGAGTTCCTGATGAAGGACGGCTACTCCTTCCACGCCAGTTACGACGATCTGGTGCGCGAGTACGGCAACATGTACGACACCTACCACCGCATCTTCTCGCGCATCGGGCTGCAGTTCCGCGCCGTGGCGGCCGACACCGGCTCGATCGGCGGCACCGGCTCGCATGAGTTCCACGTCATCGCCGACACCGGTGAGGACGACATCGCCTATTGCCCCGAATCGGAGTACGCCGCCAACGTCGAACTTGCCGAGGCACTGGCGCCGGACACGCCCCGCCCTGCGCCGTCTGCCGGCCTGGAGAAAGTCCACACTCCCAGCATCAAGACCATTGCCGAACTGGCCGCCTTCCTCAAGATTCCGGTCGAGCGCACGGTCAAGGCCGTGGTCGTCGAGGCTGATGACGAAGCCGGCCGCGCTCCGGTGCTGCTGCTTGTGCGTGGCGATCACGAACTGAACGAGATCAAGGCACAAAAGCTGGACGGTGTCGCAGATCCATTGGTGTTCGCCAGCGCCGAGGCCATCCAGGCCGCCTTCGGCGCTGCGCCCGGCTCGCTCGGGCCGGTCGGCTTCAAGGGCCGCGTGGTGATGGATCGCACGGTCGCCGTGATGGCCGATTTCGTCGTCGGCGCCAATCAGGACGACTGGCACTACACCGGCGCCAATATCGGCCGCGACTTCACCGAACCGGAAGTGGCCGATCTGCGCAACGTCGTCGCTGGCGACCCCTCCCCCGACGGCAAGGGCACGCTCGAGATCTGTCGTGGCATCGAGGTCGGTCACATCTTCCAGCTGCGCACCAAGTATGCCGAAGCCCTCGACTGCAAGTTCGTGGACGAGAGCGGGCGCGAACAGGTCATGGAGATGGGCTGCTACGGCATCGGCGTATCGCGCATCCTCGGCGCAGCCATCGAACAGAACCACGACGAGCGCGGCATCATCTGGCCGGCTGCGATTGCTCCTTTCGAGGTGGTGATCTGCCCGGTCGGTTATGACAAGTCGGACGCCGTGCGCGAAACGGCCAAGCAGCTGCATGACGAACTGACTGCAGCCGGCATCGACGTCATTCTCGACGACCGGGGGGAACGGCCGGGGGCGATGTTTGCCGACTGGGAACTCATCGGCGTACCACAGCGTATCGTGGTCGGTGACCGCGGCCTGAAGGAAGGCGTCATCGAGCTTCAGGGGCGGCGCGAAGCCGAAGCCACGCGCATCAGCCCCGCCGAAGTCGTCGCAACGCTGCTCTCACGCCTGCGGAGCGCATGAACTTGGTGCGCCCCCTCACGCGCTGCTTTCTGATCGGATGCGCGATCATCGCGCTGTCGGGCGGAGCCCCGGCTGCGTGGGCCGGGCCGCAGATGTACGAGCCGATGTCGGACGGCGTTCGCTCGGCACTGCACGCGGCCATCAGCGACCAGCCGCCGCTCACCGCCCCCCGCGATGCAGATTATCTCGCCTGGCGCACCGAGATGTCGGCTCGGCTCATGCGCTGGTTGCCGGACGACAAGGAACGTACCGACCTGCTTGATGCGGTGCACTACGAAGCGGTGCGCGCCGGCCTGGATCCGCAGCACGTGCTGGGCCTGATCGAGGTCGAGAGCGCCTTTCGCAAGTACGCCGTATCCGGCGCCGGCGCGCGCGGCTACATGCAGGTGATGCCGTTCTGGATCGATGTGATCGGACGCGCCGGCGACAACCTGTTCCACATGCGCACCAATCTGCGCTACGGATGCATCATCCTTCGGCACTATCTGGATATCGAGAAGGGCGACCTGTTCCGTGCACTGGGTCGCTACAACGGCAGCCTCGGACGCCCTGATTATCCGAATCGCGTGCGCACTGCATGGGAAACGAACTGGCGCTTCGGCGCCCGGCAAACCCCACCAGCGACCACCGTTGCCGCGAACCCCTGATCAGCCTGCCAACGGGAGCTCGTCACGCACGGTCTCTGCCTGCTCGCCCTTGCTCGCCGGCTTGCCAGAGCTGGCGACATCGCTCCCGAGTGCACTGATGTCGCCGCAGATCTGCCCGCCCTCCTCGATGAAGATCGAGCCGTAGCGGATCTTGCCGCTGACACGGCCGCTGGAGTGGATCACGAGTTGCCGACGCGCCGTCAGTTCTCCATCGAAGTTGCCGTGGACTTCGGCGACATCGACACCGACCTTGCCCTGGAAGGCACCGCCCTCCGCGACGCGGAGCACCCTGCTGTCCATGGTTGCCTCGACACGACCTTCCACCACGAGCGTATCGCAATCAAGGATCTCGGCGCCCTTGAGCTTCACCTCGGGGCCAACGATGAGGCGGCTTTCTCCCTTGCCGCCCTCCTCACGCCCACGGCTGGTCGATTCGTTGGTCGAGGGCACGACTGGCGGTACAGGAGGAGTCGCATTCGTTGCAGGCCGGCGCGGGTCCTGAGGATTCACTCCGGCGCTTCGCGGCTGACCGGGGCGGGCGGCGTTGCCTTCGCCTGCCTTCGGAAACAGATTCGGCTTGTTGAACATGACTTGCTCCTTGCTGCGTTCAAGAAAAAAAGCAGTCTAGAACGTCGTCACCGGGGCTCCCGGCGCGACTTGTTTCAAGGTTCCAGAAAGCCGACACAAAATCTGACCGGCGCCGGATCCAGACACCGCCCCAGGAAGGCGCAGGCACGGGCTTTTTCCTTCCCTCACGCATGCACTCCGGCTGCCCGGTTACAAACATCGGCTTACATCGGCCGGAAAATCAGGCTGTCCCGCCAACCGTCAGCCCGTCGATGCGCAGCGTCGGCTGACCAACGCCGACCGGGACACTCTGCCCGTCCTTGCCACAGGTACCGACGCCGGGATCAAGCTCCATGTCGTTACCGATCATCGAAACGCGTGTGAGCGCATCCGGGCCGTTGCCGATCAGCGTCGCCCCCTTGACCGGGCGCGTCACCCGACCGTTCTCCACAAGATAGGCCTCGGAAGCCGAAAACACGAATTTCCCGGAGGTGATGTCGACCTGCCCGCCGCCGAAGTTCACGGCGTACAGGCCGTTCTTCACTGAGCGCAGAATCTCTTCCGGATCCTTGTCGCCGGCGAGCATGCAGGTGTTGGTCATGCGCGGCATGGGCAGATGCGCGTAGGACTCGCGACGCCCGTTGCCGGTAGGCGCCACGCCCATCAGGCGCGCATTCAGCATGTCCTGCATGTAGCCGGTCAGGATGCCATCCTCGATCAGCACCGTGCGCCCCGTCGGATTGCCCTCGTCGTCAACGGTCAGCGAACCGCGCCGGTCGGGCAATGTTCCGTCGTCGACAACGGTCACGCCACGTGCCGCCACCTGCTGGCCGAGCCGCCCCGAGAAGGCGGAACTTCCCTTGCGATTGAAATCGCCTTCAAGCCCGTGCCCGATCGCCTCGTGCAACAGGATGCCTGGCCAGCCAGGCCCCAGCACGACGGTCATGGTGCCGGCAGGAGCCGCCACCGCGTCGAGATTGATGCGGGCCTGATGGACTGCGGCGCGCGCGTACTCGCGCAATCTCAGGTCCGAAAAGTGGGCATAGTCGAAACGCCCGCCGCCGCCCGCGCTGCCCTGTTCGCGCCGCCCCTTGTCTTCGATGATCACCGTCAACGAGACCCGCACCAGCGGACGCACGTCGGCAGCCATGTGACCATCACTGCGCGCCACCATGATCACTTCCCACGATCCGGCGACATGTGCCATCACCTGCGTCACCCGCGGATCCTCGGCCCGGGCGAATCCTTCGAGCCGCTCCAGCAGGCTGATCTTGTCGGCGTCTCCCAACGAAGCCAGCGGGTCCTCACCGCAATACAGGGGGGCAGCATGCGAAGCGCGACGGACTGCAACGCTGCGCTCACTCCCGGAGTCGGCAATCGATCGTGTCGCGCGCGAGGCATCAAGCAGTGCATCGAGCGAAATCTCGTCGGAGTAGGCAAAAGCGGTCTTCTCCCCGCTGATCGCACGTACGCCGACGCCCTGCTCGATGTCGAAGCTGCCGGATTTGACGATGCCTTCCTCGAGGCTCCAGCCCTCGGCACGCCGATACTGGAAATACAGGTCGGCATAATCGAGGCGGTGCCCCATCAGCTCGCCCAGAGCACGCTCCAGGGCGCGATCATCGAGACCATGGGGATTCAGCAGGTACTTCTCGGCGACCGTAAGGGCCGGGGATGCAGAATTCATTTTTCTTCCGTATGTCGAGTACAGGCGTAAGACCGCGGCAGCGGCCGAACGATCCGCCTGCGTCAATCCGTGCCGCCGAGGCGGCGATGTTCCAGCGCCGGCAACTGCCGGCGCACGGTGGCAAGGCGTTGAGCATCGAGATCAGCCACCACCACCGCCGCGCCGTCCTCATGCCGGCAGGCGAGTATTTCACCCCAGGGATCGATGATCATCGCATGCCCCCAGGTTTGACGGCCACCGGGATGACGCCCGCCCTGCGCGGGCGCCACGACGTAGCACTGGTTCTCGATTGCCCGTGCGCGCAGCAACGTCTCCCAGTGCGCGCGGCCGGTGGTTGCGGTGAACGCCGACGGCACGAATACGATGTCGGGCGCACCCAGCGCCCGGTACAGCTCGGGAAAGCGCAGGTCATAGCATACCGACAGACCCAGCCGCCCGAACGGGCTGTCGAGCGCAACGGGAGCGTCCCCCGCCTCGATGGTACGCGACTCGTCGTAGCGCTCCCCGCCATTGTCGAAGCCAAACAGATGGATCTTGTCGTAGCGTGCCATCTGTTCGCCGGCAGCATTGAAGACCAGCACGCTGTTGCGCACCCGTGCGGGCGTATTCGCACACAGCGGTAGCGTGCCCCCGACGATCCAGACGCCGTGGCGTCGCGCCGCATCCGCCAGAAAACGCTGGATCGGCCCCTCGCCGGGCGCCTCGCAGGCACGCACCTTGGCCGTTTCGTCCGGCGACAGCAGCGCAAAATACTCGGGCAGCGCAATCAGCTGCGCCCCCTGGGCAGCGGCCTCGGCAAGCAGTCCGGCAGCGGCCGCCAGGTTGTCGTTCAGATCGCCCCCCGAGACGGTCTGCAGCGCGGCTACGCGAACCGTGCCTGCCATGCTCATGGTCCTTCCTCCATCCCGGTTGCCTCCCGGCCGCGCCCGACCGGCAGCTTCGTCACCTGCGGGTCATCCCACTGCCCGGTCACCGTGTAGCCATAGGCGAACATCCGCTCGATCGGGTCGTTCATGATCTTCTGCGCCAGAAAGGCGACGAGGCCAGCCACCGGATTGACCAGGCCGGCCGCCGCGCCGATCGCGATCGATTCAGACAGCGTCGGCTGGACCACCACCACCAGGTCCTGGGTCTCCTGCAGCAGATCCGCCTTCCCGCCGATCCACACCCGCGCAGCAGGCCCGGCAATGGCGATTTCATCGGAACTGAGCACCCCCGAACGCATGCTGACATCACCGCCGATCGAATCAAAGCTGAAGCCCTCGCTGAAGACATCCCTGAAGTCGAGCGTCAGACGCCTGGGCAGGGATTGCAGGCTGAGCACGCCAAGCAGCCTGCCCACCCCGGGCTCGAGCTGGGCAAACCGGCCGTTGCCCGCATCGACACGGAAACTGCCGTTCAGACTCGCGTAATCGATGCGCGTCGGGACGCCGCGCCACTCCAGATCACCGGTCAGCAGCGCCGTACCACCCCGAACCGTTTCCGGATAACCGACACGTGCTAGAAATTGCCCAAGATTCGCAGCCTCCAGGCGCACCGCGAGCTGGATCAACGATGTCTCCGGCATCCAGCGCCCGCGAGCAGTGAGCTGGGCGTCCTGGCTCGTGATCGAGGACGCATCGAGTCGCCATTCCCCGGCCTCGTTGCGCGCCTGCAGCTCGAGCCGGCCGAGATCGCCCCCGTCCAGATAGAAGTGCTCGGCCAGCACATCCATGTCGGGCAGGCTCGTACGCGCAGCCTCTTCACGCAGCAGCCTGACCAGGTCGCTTTCGGCCGCACCGGGCCTGCCCAGGCGCAGATATTCAAGCCGCAATGCCAGGGTACCCTGCCCGCCGTCGCGCCAGCCAAAACCGCCGCGGATCAGATCGCTGGCCACTCGGCCACCCCATGCCCGGTCCTTGCGCGTAGCCACCAGCTCGAACCCCTGCAGATCGTAGTCGAAGATCCGCAGGAGGCCGGCGCGCACGTTCACGTCGGACCATGGCAACCCTTCGGCCCCCGGCGTCACGCCGGTCAGTTCGCGCCATGCGTCGACGTCCAGCCGATCGGTCTCGATTTCAAGCGACAACCCGCTTGCCGGCACCGTCAGCGGTCGGCCGACGGCCACACCTCCACGTGAGATGCTGAAATCCTCAGGCGGACCGCTGCCGTTCAGGGCAAAGCGGATGTGCTCCCCAACTTCGCCCCGGATGTCCCTGGCCTGGCCGGCAAAAGCCACCTCCAGCCGTGCCGGCCAGCGCTCCGCCGCGCGCTTGTTGAGCGGCTGCGGCAGACTCGATGACACGCCTGCGAGGGATGAGCTCAACTCGACACGGGTCGTTCCCTCGCCGGCCGTGATGACTGCCTGCCAGCTCGTACTGCCGGACAAGCTGGCAAGCAGCGGCCAGTCGTATTGCGCGGCGAGGGCACGTACCCCCAGTCCGCCTTGCACGTCGAAACGGACCTGCCCGCGTCGTACCGTGCGCGCGCTGATCTCGAGCGGCGCCCCCAATGCCTGGCCGCGCGCCTCCTCGATGGCGAAACTCTGCTCCGAAAACTTCACCCGCCCGCGCGCCTTGTCCACCGGCGGCAACCAGTCGGTGACCAGAACGCGGTTATCCGCAAAATCGAACTGCCCCTCCAGCGTGGTCTGATTCACCTCATGCAGCGGCATCACCATCGACAGTTCGAGCGCTCCTTCACCGCTCGCCTGCATGTCATCGGTGAAACCATTGACCTGCGCCCTCACCGGGCTTTCCGAGACAAAACGCAGGAAGTCGGCGGTCGGTCCGTCCGCAAAGCCATGCAGGCTCATCGGCTGCTGCCTGCGCGTGTCGAGATCCGGCAGATCGGCCACGATCTCGCGCAGCTTGACGCCGAAGATGCGCGCCTCGCTGGCGCTTACGCGCAAACCGGCACCCTCGAAACGCAAGGACGCGACGATATCCTCGATCACCGGCCAGCCGGACGCATACTTGAGGCTGCCTTCATCGAGCGAGACCGTGACGACGAATTCGCCGCTGCCATCCTGGAACGGAAAAGCCTTGAGCGCACCGCGCAGCTTCAGCTGCGCCTCGCTCACACGAGCCTGGACGATTGCATCGCGCACCCACGCGCGAGTCTTGTCGCCGACGGTACGCGGCATATACCGCCATACAGCCCTGCCATCGGCTCGCGTCAGCCGGGCGGT
>JBFHJY010000045.1:0-10963 GCA_041595655.1 Azoarcus sp. | reverse complement strand
ATCCGCACTCAACCGGAAACCCGTCATGCTCAATACCATGCAACTTCGCATCGAGATCCAGCGCAGCGTCGCCGCGGCGCTGGCCGAGGACGTAGGCACCGGCGACCTCACGGCCTGCCTGATCCCCCCCGACACCGAGGCACGCGGTCGTGTGATCACGCGCGAAGCCGCCGTGATGTGCGGCAGCGCCTGGTTCGAAGCAAGTTTCGCCGCGCTCGATCCGACCGCCACCGTGCTGTGGGACGTGCGCGACGGCGAACTGCTCGAGCCCGGCCAGACGCTGTGCGAGATCGTCGCCAATGCCCGCGTGCTGCTCACGGCCGAACGCACTGCACTCAACTTCGTGCAGCTGCTGTCCGGCACCGCGACCGTAACGCGTCGCTATGTCGAGGCGGTGGCCGGCACGCGCGCGATGATCGTCGATACGCGCAAGACCCTGCCCGGGCTGCGACTCGCGCAGAAGTACGCAGTCGTCACCGGCGGCGGCTGCAATCACCGCGTCGGCCTTTACGACGGCATCCTGATCAAGGAAAACCACATCATCGCCGCCGGCGGCATCGACGCGGCCGTGGCGCGCGCGAGGCAACTGGCTGCGCCGGACGTCTTCATCGAAGTCGAGGTCGAGACGCTCGAGCAGCTCGAACGCGCGCTGGCTGCAGGCGTGAAGATGATCCTGCTCGACAACATGGAACTGGACACCATGCGTCGCGCGGTCGACATCGCCGGAGATCGTGCTGAACTGGAAGCCTCCGGCGGCGTGAACCTCGAGCGCGTGCGCGCGATCGCGGAGACCGGCGTGCACCGCATCTCGATCGGCGGACTGACCAAGGATGTCCGCGCCATCGACCTGTCGCTGCGCCACGTCGAGGAGTAGCTCGGGACGAGGGCAGCGAATCCCGACGAGGGGCGCTGACCGGGCATACGTCACCATGCAAAACGGCCACTCGGAGTGGCCGTTTTGCACTGACGCGGGGTGTCGTCAGCCGATGTGCCGCACGATGAAGTCCTTCACCGCCGCCACGTCCGGTTCCATCACCTCGACGTGCTGCGGCAGGTCTTCCATGCCCTCGAAGTCGGCAGGACGGATCGGGTCGCGGCCCAGCGCCTCGCGGATGGTTTCGGCAAACTTCACCGGCTGCGCGGTTTCGAGCACCACCACCGGCATGTTTTCCGGCATGTGCTCGAGCGCCACCTTCACGCCATCGGCGGTATGGGTGTCGATCATCACACCGTACTCCTCCCACACCTTGCGGATGGTCGCCAGGCGGTCGGCATGCGAACTGCTTCCCGACGTAAAGGCGAACTCCGGCATGCGCTGGATGTAGGGCGTTGCGTTGAGGTCGAAGGCACCACCGGCGTCGACCTTCTTCCAGAGCTCGGCCACCACCGCCGGGTCGCGCCCGACCAGATCGAACACGAAGCGCTCGAAGTTGGAGGCCTTGGAAATGTCCATCGAGGGGCTGGACGTGACCTTGGTCTCGGCCGTCGCGCGCGGACGATACACACCGGTGCGGAAGAACTCGTCGAGCACGTTGTTCTCGTTCGTGGCGAGGATCAGGCGACCGATCGGCAGCCCCATCTGACGCGCGATGTGGCCTGCGCAGATGTTGCCGAAATTGCCCGACGGCACGCAGAACGCAACCTGCTCGTCGTTGCTCCGGGTGGCCTCGAAATAGCCCTTGAAGTAGTACACCACCTGCGCCGCAACGCGTGCCCAGTTGATCGAATTGACCGCTCCGATGCGGTTCTTCGCCTTGAACGCGGCGTCGTTCGAAACCGCCTTCACGATGTCCTGCGCGTCGTCGAACATGCCCTTGACGGCGATGTTGAAGATGTTCGGCTCGGTCAGCGAATACATCTGCGCGCGCTGGAAGGCGCTCATGCGACCGTGCGGCGAGAGCATGAACACGCGTACGCCGCGCTTGCCGCGCATCGCGTATTCGGCCGCAGACCCCGTATCCCCGGAAGTCGCGCCAAGGATGTTGATCTCTTCGCCACGCTTGGCCAGCACGTACTCGAACAGGTTGCCGAGCAGCTGCATCGCCATGTCCTTGAAGGCCAGCGTCGGCCCGTTGGACAGTTCCTGCAAGGCGAGTCGCCCGGGCTCGAGCCAGGTCAGCGGCGTGATTGCGCGCGCGTCGCCACCATCACGCACGTGGCGATACACCTCGGGCGTGTAGGTCTTGTCGCAGATCGCCTTCAGGTCGGCCGGCGGAATGTCGGTGATGAAGCGCGACAGCACGGCGAAGGCCAGCTCCGCATAGGACAGCGTGCGCCACGCATCGAGCTCGGCGCGCGTGACCTGCGGATAGGACTCGGGCAGATACAGGCCGCCATCGGGCGCCAGACCGCCAAGCAGGATGTCGCAGAATTCAGGGCCGGCCGGCTGGCCGCGCGTGGACAGGTATTTCACGGAATTCCTCGGGATGCGCAAATGCGGGACAAGCGACGGATTATCCCGCCCGCTGCCTGCCCTGTCCAATGCAGGGACGACCGACTCAACCGGACTCCTGACCGGGGCGCATGCCGCACTGCCCGAGCAATGCCTGCCATGCCTCGGCATGGCGTGCGACTGCGCGATCAAAGCGATGCCAGACGCTGTCCGCGCCCGCCTCACCGAGGGTGCGACGGGCGTATCCGGCCAGCGCCGCGCTGCGCCCACCGCCGATCGCCGCCAGCTCGCGCAACGGCGGCATCAATTCGCGTCGCGCGCGCTGGATCTCCGCCAGATAAGGCTGCACTTCTCCGATGTAAACACTCATGAACATGCCCCGCATGTTCTCCGCTGCGCGCGGACGCAGATCCGGGCGGGCACACACCGGACGACCCTCCACGCGTGCCTCGATCAGGCGCGAGGCGTCGTCCAGCCGCGTCGTGGCCAGCACGGCCGCCCGCAGCAGCTGGCCGGCCAACGGCCGCGCATGCCAGCGTTGGTAGACGTCGTCGAGCCGTTTGACGTCAGCCTCGGTACTACCGTCCCCGACCCGCTGCAGCATGTCGCTCATCGTCCGCAGATCCGCGGCCATGGTGCCGATCATGTCGCGGTCCGGCTGCACCTCCAGCGGTCCGCGCGAGCGCGTCAGAAAGGCTTCGATCTCGGACGTGGCCCACACGGCGTTCCAGGCCGCATCAACGATCGAGCCCCGCTTGAGTTCGATGATCTCACCGATGCGCACGGCCAGTCGCTCGCTGTCGATGACGGACAGGCAATCCTCGGCAGCGCGCAGGAAACGCACTTCATAGTCGAGCAGTGTTGCCGGGTGCATGACCCGCCCCATGATGGAATTGCGCTCGCCGACGACGTGCTGCAGTTCGCAGCCGTACAGGCCGAGAAAGTCGAGCATGCTGACATCGAGCGGCGGGATGTCGACGGTGCGCTCGCGCCGGCGCGGCAACTGATCCACGGTCGGCACCGGCGACAGCACGACCTCGCCTTCGAGTACGCGCGCGGTGCGCTCGACATACTCCTCGAACAGCCCCTCCGGTGAGGCAAAGGGGTTGCATGCCGTCAGCAGGATGCTGGCGAACAAGACAAGAACGCGGTTGGCGCAGACCGACATCGGACGGACTCATGGTGGCGGGTAGGCGGACTGTATCTGAGACCGCCGCGCCGACCACGCGTTTCCACCGCGCCGGACTAGGCTGCGCGACCGACCGGCACGCCGTGTGCGCCCTGCGTGGCTTCGCGCCGCCAGTAACGCGTGATCAGCGGCTTTGCACTGACCCCGTGCAACAGGATGGAGAGCGTCACCACGACCAGCGTGACATGGATCAGCTGCATCGCCATGTCTTCGTCCAGACCCTGATTGACGGCATACATCAGGTAGTACAGCGACCCGATCCCGCGCACCCCGAACCACCCCACCATGGCCCGCATGCGCATTGGCGTACGGGTCAGACTCAGGCCCCCGAGCACGCTGAGCGGACGCACGACGAAGAACACGAACAGCGCGAGCCCGACCGCCTCCCAGCTCCACGAATCGACGAACAGCATGCCGCCGAGCAACAACACCAGAGCCACCTCGGAGAGGCGTTCGAGGTGCTCCTTGTATACCAGCGCGCCCACGCCCACCGCCGGCGCAACCAGAGGCGCGGAGTCGCCGTCACCCTCACCCGGCGTCCAGCCTTCGAGCCGCAACTCGGTCTGGCGCAAGGCCACCGCAGCGAAGAACACCGCCAGAAAGCCACCCGCCGCAACCAGCGATGCCAGCCCGAAGATGACACCGATCATGCCCAGGGCAAGGAAGTCGTGCGAGCCACCCCAGTCCGGACAGCTGCGGCGCAGTTTGGCCACTGACCAGCCGACGAGCACGCCGCCAAGCACCCCGATGGCAATGCCACCGACACTGGCCCACAGCACATCCATCAGCACCCACTGCACGCCGAACTCACCCAGTTCATGCAGCCCGAGCAGACCCAGGCCCAGCATCGCAAACGGGAAGGCCGTGCCGTCATTCATGCCGGCCTCGCAGGTCAGGTTGAAGCGCAGGCGATCGCAGTCGCCGGGATGTCGCACCTGGATGTCGCTGGCCAGCACCGGATCGGTCGGCGCGAGGATCGCTCCCAGCAGCACAGCCAGACCGAGCGGCATGGCCAGCACGTAATGGCCGAATGCGGAGATCATGCCGACCGTCACCGCCATCGACAGAAAGGCCAGCAGAAAAGGCGTGCGCCAGCGGCGCCAGCTCACCGACAACGGCATCTTGACGCCGGCGGAGAACAGCGCCACCAGCACCGCAATCTCGGTCAGCACCTCGAGCAGAACCGATTGCTTGAGGGGATTGAAGTGGAACACGCCGAGCAGCGTCGGCCCCAATACCAGCCCCGCACTCAGATAAACGATGGCCGGCGTGACCGGGATGCTGCGCATGAATGGAGCGAGCAGCCCCATTGCGAGCAGGATCCCGCCCACCAGTAGAAACCAGACGGATATGTCGATGCCCATGCAATTGTGCTCCGGGTCCTGTTGAGTTGATTGCGGAGCTCCGCGCGCCGCGAAATGCACGCGCTAGCCCCTTCAGGCATGGTGGGCCAGTCGGAGCAAAGCTGCGGTTTCAAGCTGTTAAGCGCCGGGATCCCGGGACAGGCCACGGCGGCAAAGGGAATGTCTGCCTTGCCGCGCAGCATCGACGCCCGCAGCCGGACTGCTTTGCAAGCAAGGGTAAAGTCCTGCGTTGCTGGCGCGCGATTCCACCCGGTCGACCGCCAGCACGGTAAAGCTTCGAACTCCGGAAACCGCCACCCGGACAGCAAGGTGGCTGCAGCGGCTGAGGTCTTGCGGCCGGGGCGTCAGCGCGAACATCACGGCCCCATGCAGAATGTCCACACTGCATGAAATAGAATACGGACGCGATTGATGTCGGATTGGCTGAGGCCGCTTCAGGAACCTCCCGAGCGCACGATCCTTTCCCGGTGTGCGTCGGCCTCGCACCAAGACTCACCGAACCGATTCCCCATGACCCGAGGAAAACAAGATGCTTGCAGAGCGCCTACCGACCCGATTTCTGAGCTGCTTCCTGACTGCAGGCGCACTCACGCTGACAGGATGCGCAACCCTGGAAAATCCCGGCGTACGTCCGCTGAACCAGTCTGAAGTGCGTTCGCTGTTTGAAAAACACACCGTGACCTCGCGCAACCTGTCAACCGGCACGGTCTCGGTGTCCTATTACTCGAAACGCAAGGTCTCCCAGATACGCAACGGCGACAAGCGCACCGGCCGCTGGCGCGTAAAGCGCAATGGCTTGCACTGTCTCACCATGGAGCTGAACGAGGAAGTCTGCCGCTACGTGCGCCTCGATGCCGATGGCGTGTACCGCAAGTATCCGTCGCCGGCGTTATGGGAAAAGCCGATCATCGAGTACGTGAAGATCGAGCCCGGCAAGAACTTGCCGCAGTCAGGCAAGCTGCGGAAAGTCGATATCGCCGAGATGCAGCGCATGCTCACCCGGTCCGGGTACAACACCGGACCAGCCGACGGGGTCTGGGGGCCCCGCAGCCGTGAGGCAATGAACCGTTATCAGCGGGATCAGGGCCTGCCGGTCACCGGCGAACCTACTCGCTCAATGGAACGGCGGCTCTCCGGACAATGAGCCTCTGGCGTGCGCCGGGACTTCCGGCGCACCCGCCTTCCTCACGGATCACGCCAGTTTCGCAACATTCGGGACGTCACGTGCCCCGGCCAGGGTGATCCTTCCTCGGCCTCGAATCGACCAGTGCTTATCCGCCCGTTGCCTCAGCAGCGACTCACCCGTCGCGGCGATGATCGTTGCTCCGTTCAGCCGTTCCAGCAACAGCCCCAAGAGGTGCCGTGCTTCCGGCCCTAGATCCTGCTCGGGCTCGTCGAGCAAGAGCAGGCGCGGACGTGACAGGATCGCGCGCACCAGCAGAATCCGGCGACGCTCGCCCGAAGACAGATCCCGGCCTGCATCGGCGATACGCTGATCCAGACCACCGCTCCGCGAAAGCACCGCTCCCAGCCCAAACGCGTTCGCGACCTCGACGACTTCGCTGTCAGCCGGACGCTTGACGGCTCCGAGGGTCAGCACACGCCGCAAGGACCCGGAGATGATCGGTGCGTCCCTGCCTACCAGCGCGATCCGGACACCACGCGTTCCTGCACATTCGACAGCCCGGACGCCGTCAATCCGGACGCTCCCGCGCCGAGTCCTTTCAATCCCGGCTATCTGGCGCAGCAGGGTGCTCTTGCCCGACCCCGGCTCACCCGTCAGCACAACGAGTTCGCCCGGCGCGACTTCGAACACGTATTCCTTGCCCCCTCGACGCTGGACGACGCGAATCGCAGCAGCCGCCTCCTGCTGTTGGGCCGGCGCGGGCCGACTCGGCAACCGGCGTTCAGCGAAAAGTGCCTCACAGCGCTGACGCGCCGTGTGCCATGCGCAATAACGGTCCCAACACGTGGCGAGATCGCGCAGCGGCTGGAGCATGAGACCCAGTCCAGCCAGAGCGGCAGCCGCATCAGCGGCCGGGAGGCTGGCCAACACACATTTGAGGAGAACCAGCGTCGAAGCCACTCCTCCCGCCACATCCGGAAAGACCCGCAGCAGCATGGCGCGCCGCTGGCGCGCGACTCCGGCATCGGCCAGCGACCGACTGCGCCTCGCCAGCATTGCGCTCTCGGTATCGAGCCGCCCGAGCAGCCGAAGTTGCGGAGCGAACGGCAAGCGTTCAGCCACATCGGAAGCCAGCGATGCCCGGAGGTTGCGCAAGCGGCGGTGCCGTTCCAGCAACGAGCCACCCGTCATGGCCATTGCGACCAGCACGATCCCCACCGGCAACCCGACCAGCCAGGCGAATGCCGGCTGTATGAAATACAGCACCACAATGATCAACGGGATCACGATCAGTGCAGCAATCAGCCGCGACAGCCCCTGGCTGACCCACAAGCGCACGGCAGACAGGTCCCCGACGAAGCGCAGCGACAAGCCACCGACCCGACGCCGCGCGTGCTCCCCGGCCGGCATCCGCGCGATGTGCCTGAACAGCCTGAGGCGCAGCGCAGCCACATAATCATGGCCCAGTCGCTCTGCGGCAATTCCCCCCAGCCAGCGAAACAGCGCAATCGCACAACCACTGACCGCGATCGTCCACAATCCTCCGACCGGCACTGCAGCGCCGGCAACGGGAAAAGCGGAAAAAACCTCCCGCGTGGCAATCGCCGCAGCACCGGCTGCGGCTGCCTGCAGCAATGCGAAGAACACCACCGTCGCCAGCCCGCGCAAGCGCGACCCGGCGGCGATACGCGGCATCCTGCTCATGCCGCGATTGCCGAGACCGGCTTGCACGTGCCAGTCATGGCGCGCAGCAACGCACCAGCCTGCAAGGGATCACGCAGGACTTCACGCGGAAGCACCGGGAGACCCGTCGCGACTTCGGCTTCACGGACGCTGAGCGGTGACTGACAGATCAAGCCAGACAGCGCGGTCGGAACGATGCCGGCGTCCTTCAGGACCTTGCAGCCCCCCACGGCAGACAGCGAATCAGCCGCAGCGTAGACAAACCCATTGAAGGCCGCGCGAAAATCCGCGTTGTGCAGCAGCGCTGCAGTCTCCTGCTGCAGAACGCCATCGGCCAGTTCGACCACCACAACCTCGCATCCGGCGGCATGCGCCGCCGCCAGCAGCGTGTCCAGGGCGCGCTCGATACGTTGCACGGGTTGCATGTACGTCGACACCATGCCGGCGTCGGTGAAATCGGCGACATAATCGGCACCTGCATCCAGATACGCGTTGTAATCGCCGAAAGCTGCCGTGCCCGTCAGTTTGATTGCGGCGACCCGATATCCGGCCCGATGGATACCGTGCACCAGAGATGCCACAGCCGACGTCTTTCCCGAATTCATCGATGCGCCGACCATCCCGATCACCCCCAGACCGACAGGCCGCAGTGCCAAAGGAAGGGCATAGCGCGACAGGTTGAGCGCCTGACCATTCGCGTCGAGCAGCATGCCCATCGGGAGAAGCCGGGTAGGACGCTTCATTCGACCGTGCCGACCACGGGCGCGACCGACACATCCGCCACTTGCAAGCAGGTCGACGCCCCGACGCTCGATACGGGCAATGCCCTCGAACTGATCCGACGCATAGCGGGCGCCACAGGCAACGACGACGAGATCGCCTTCGAACAGGTCACTCGAACGACCGTTCCGCAGCTGCAGCCGGGCATGCGATCCGATCGTGGATACGCGAGCCAGCAAGAGATCACCCGAACGGGCGGACGCGAAGTCCTCGCCCAGTCCGGAGACGTCCTCGCCGACCACGCGCCGCGTCGAGAAAGCCCATTTCGCCGCGCTTATCCTGTTCATCCAGCTCAACGACGATTGATCACTCATACTGCCCTCCCCGCACGATCGACACGACCGTGTCGGCTTGACGGCCAGCATCCATCCCCGGCGCAACATCCGGGATGAAATCTGGCATTGCGCCCGACTGCAGACACTGACGCAGGTCATGCCCGCAATCGGGCAGGATCTCGAGCACAGCGGCCGACGGCACCCCAACACGGGCAGCCGCCCCGCCGAGAGCAGTCACCCAGTTGCGCGCACGCTCGAGGCGCGTCCGCCCCTGCTGAAGATCAAGAGCCTCGTTGCTGCGCGTAAACTCATCAATGGCGTCATCCTGATCGCCGACGACAACCCGTATCGGCAAACGGAGAAAGTCCGGCAGATTGGCCGCGATGAATCCCGTGTATCCTGACATCGGGCGTTCAGGCACCCCCAGCCCACGCGGGTACGGCATCATGTCGGGGAACAGGTACCAACCGGCAGCGCAGACCGTGGCGCTGTCTACCCACTGCGGATGCATCAGCGCGAACCGATGTGCGAACTGGGCACCCGCCGAGTAACCGAACAGTTCGATGCGGCGCTCGGTGAGCACGCCCTCCGATCTCAAAGCGCCAAGAATTTCGAGCAGGCCGAGATCCGCCCGCCTCGCTCCGAGCACGCGCTGATAACCCTTCCAGCCGGCTTCGTCGAACAGCGGCGCGATCAGCACCCGCCCGGTGCTTGCAGCATATCCACTGAACAGTTCGAAGGTACCGCGCGCGTCACGCTGAATCCCATGCACGACGACGAGCGGAACGGATCCGGCTGGACGTGCCGGGACACCGATCCAGCAGGCGGGGCGAACCCCTTTGACGGCGGGACTGAAGCATATCGACAACCCTTTCAGGTCGCCAGGAACGTCATGACTGTGCAGCTTGGCGGCAGATAACATCGGAAGCTCCATCTTGCTCTTTCGCGACCGGAACGGATCGGATCGCGATTAGAGCGCTGCTGAAGCCAAGTTACTCATTTCCAAGCGAAACTGTTACAACTTGCCCCGACGCAACACCAGCGACCGGGGCAGTGCAGCAGCGGGCAATGCACTGGGGCCGGGCGGAGTCCGACCGGCCCCATCCCGGGAGTGCAAAACCGACGCGGGCAGTGCGGCCAAACGCCCAAATTGCGTTACTGCAGGCTCTCCATGCGCAGCCGGCGGATCTCCCCACGCACGACGTTGAGCGCCTCGATCTGACGGATCGCGGCGTTGGCATTGCGCTCGACCGTGCGGTGCGTGAGCATGATGATGTCGGTGCGCGATTCGCCCTCCTCGGCCTGCTTCTGGATCATGGCCTCGATGGAGATGTCGCTGTCGGCGAGGATGCGCGTGATGTCGGCGAGCACGCCGGGCTTGTCGTCCACGCGCATGCGCAGGTAGTAGGAAGTGATCACGTCCTCGATCGGCAGCACCTTGACGTCATGCACCTGGTCGGCCTGGAAGGCCAGATGTGGCACACGGTGCTCCGGATCGGCGGTATGGAGCCGCGTGACGTCGACCAGATCTGCGATCACCGCACTGGCGGTCGGCTCGGCGCCGGCACCCTTGCCGTAGTACAGCGTGGGGCCGACGGCATCGCCATGCACCAGCACGGCGTTCATCGGGCCCTCGACATTGGCGATCAGGCGATCCTTGGGCACCAGCGTGGGGTGCACGCGCAGTTCCACGCCTTCCGGGCGCATCTTGGCAATGCCGAGCAGCTTGATGCGGTAACCGAGCTGACCGGCATAGGCGATGTCCACGCTCTCCAGGTTGGAAATGCCTTCCACATGCGCGGCGCCGAACTGCATCGGCACGCCGAAGGCGATGGCGCTCATGATCGATGCCTTGTGCGCGGCATCCACGCCTTCGATGTCGAAGGTCGGATCGGCTTCGGCATAGCCCAGCGCCTGCGCCTCGCGCAGCACCACGTCAAAGGGCAGGCCCTTGTCGCGCATCTCGGTCAGGATGAAGTTGGTGGTGCCGTTGATGATGCCGGCGAACCATTCGATGCGGTTGGCCGACAGGCCTTCACGGATCGCCTTGATAATCGGGATACCACCGGCAACAGACGCCTCAAATGCGACCATCACGTTCTTCTTCTGTGCCGCTTCAAAGATCTCATTACCGTGCACCACAATCAGCGCCTT
>JBFHJY010000044.1:0-11062 GCA_041595655.1 Azoarcus sp. | reverse complement strand
GGTGCCTGCTCATGCCGCCTGCAGC
This sequence comes from Azoarcus sp., assembly GCA_041595655.1. GTDB lineage: Bacteria > Pseudomonadota > Gammaproteobacteria > Burkholderiales > Rhodocyclaceae > Pseudazoarcus. The sequence continues at coordinate 11,037 of JBFHJY010000044.1, read as the reverse complement.
GGCCAGAAAAACGGAATCAGCACGCTCGCCAGAACCCACACGATGAGGTTCATCGGCACGCCCAGCCGCGCAAAGTCGGTGAAACGGTAGTTGCCGGCGTTGTAGACCAGCGTGTTGGTCTGGTAGCCGATGGGCGTGGCAAAACTCGCACTGGCGGCAAACATCACCCCCACCACGAAGGGTCGCGGATCGACGCCCAGCTGCTGCGCCACACCGATCACCACCGGGGTGAACAGCACCGCCACGGCGTTGTTGCTGACGAACTCGGTGGTGATCGAGGTGAGCAGGATCACCAGCGCCAGCATCAGCCACGGATCGAGCCCACCGCCGACGAGCACCAGCGCGCGCGCCAGCAGGTCGGCCAGGCCCGAGTCACGCATCGCGATCGACAGCGCCAGCATGCCGAAGATGAGCACGATGATCGGCCACTCGATGGCTCTCCACGCCTCGTCCGAGCGGATGCAGCCGGTGGCGATCACCACCGCCGCGCCGATCATCGCCAGCCCCTCGATGGGCATCACATTGAAGGCCGCCAGCAGCATCACGCCGGCAATGGTCGCCAGCGCAATCGGCGCCTTGCCGTGGCGGTTGGCCGGCGTCTTGCCGTCGGTGATGGCGAGCAGATCGCCGTTGTCGCAGAAACGCTTGATCTGCGCCGGCGTGCCTTCCACCAGCAGCACGTCGCCGAACTGCAGCTGGAAGTCATCGCCGATGTCCTCGATGGAGGCGTCCTTGCGGTGCACCGCAATCAGGTGGATGCCGTAGCGCGCCGCCAGGTCGAGGTCGCGGATCGGACGCTGCACGTAGCGCGAGGTCGGCCCGACGATGGCCTCCACCATCACCACGCCGCGCCGCCGCAGCGTTTCCAGATCGTGCGCGCCGCCGGGCGTGCGCAGCCCCACCAGATCGGAGCCGCGCAGATCCATCATGCCCTTGCTGCGGCTGTGCACCACCAGGCGGTCACCGGCCAGCAACAGCGTGCCGGGCGCGGGCGACGAGATCTCGTCATCGCCCCGGAACAGCGTCAGCACCTTGATCGTGCCGTTGGCCAGGCGCGCCTCGCGCAGCGTGCGCCCGACCAGCCGTGAATCGGGTGGCACGAACAGCTCGGTCATGAACAAGCGATCGCCGCTGCCGGTGAATTGCTGCGTCAGCGTCTCGCGCTCCGGCAGCAGGCGCGGCGCGAAAAACGCCATGAAGGCGCAGCCGACCAGCGCAAGCACCATGGCCGGCGCGCTGATCTCGAACATGTGGAAGGGCGCCAGCCCCATCTCGCGCGCCACGCCATCGACGAGGATGTTGGTCGAGGTGCCGACCATGGTGATCAGCCCGCCCAGAATCGTGGCGTAGGACAGAGGAATAAGCAGCCGCGACGGCGCGATGCCGTTGCGTCCGCAGAGGGCGATGACGGCCGGAATCATCACCATCACCACCGGCGTGTTGTTGATGAAGGGCGAGATCACCACACCGACCGCGAGCATGGCCAGCAGCAGACGCCGCTCGCTGTTGCCGGCCAGCGCCGCCAGCCATTCGCCGAGACGGTCCACGCAGCCGGTGCGCGCCAGCGCGCCGCTGATGATGAACAGGCAGGCAATGGTCACCGGCGCGCTGTTGCCGAACACGGACAACACCTGAACAGGCTGGAGCAAGCCGAGTGCGAGCAGCAGCGCCACCGCGCACATCACCGCCACCTCGGGCTTGAGCCATTCGCGCAGAAAGGTGGCAAACAGCGCGAGCAGGATGAAACCGACGACGGCCGGGTGCAGTGACTCCGGAAGCATGGTGCACCCTTGTGCGGGGATGAGGACGAAACGCACATTACCTGCCGCGCATCCGCCGTCAAAAGAATTTGATCTTCGTTTTTTATGCCTTGAATGACATAAACAGTGCTGAGCAAGCACGGCTCTTCGCACTCCCGGTCCGGCAGTGCGACAATCACGCCGAATGCCTTCCCGGATGCCGTCATGACCACAGACTCTCCCGCCCCGCTCGCCGCCATCGTTTACACACCGGAAGACCCCGTCGAGGAGCTGATGCTGGAAATCGCCCACCTCCTCGCCCAGCGCGGCGTGCGCCTTGGCGGCGTGCTGCAGCACGACATCGGCATGGACATCGACGACCCCTGCGCAATGGAGCTGGAGAACCTGGCCAGCGGCGAACGTTTTTCGCTTTCGCAGGAACTGGGGCGCGGCTCGGAGGCCTGCCGGCTGGACCCGGCCTCACTGGCGCGTGCCGCCGTCGAGATCCGCCGCGCGGTAGAGGGAGGGGCACAGCTGATCTGCGTGAACAAGTTCGGCGCCCAGGAAGCGCTGGGCTGCGGCCTGCGCGAGGAAATCGGGCTGGCGGTAGCGGCCGGCGTGCCGCTGCTGACGGCCGTGGGCAAGCGCTTCCTGCCGGAGTGGGAGGAATTCTCCGGTGGCTACGGCGAACTGCTGCCGCCGGAACGCGACGCGGTGCTCGACTGGTACACGCGCGTCAGTGCAGGCTGAACGCGGATGGATTGCCGCACCGGCTGCGGCGCATGTTGCATCGCGCCGTCGATCTCGTCATCGATTCCGGGCATGCCGCAGGGCAAGCCCGCCGGCGTCCCCTGCATTCAGCTTGACGAACAGCTGCGCTGTCGCATCTTCGGACAGCCGGAGCGCCCGACCTGCTGCGGCGGCCTCGCCCCCGCCGCCGAGATGTGCGGCGAGACGCGCGAATACGCGCTGACCTGGCTGACAGACCTCGAAACCCGCACCCGCCCGCAATGATCATCTATCTGCACGGCTTCCGCTCGGCCCCCGCCTCGCACAAGGCGCAAGCGCTCAAGCAGCGCATGCAGGAGCGCGGCCTCGCCCACGCTTTCTGGTGTGAACAGCTGCCTCACGTCCCGGCTCGCGCCGTCGCGCTGATCGAGCATGCCATTCTTGAAGCGCCGGAGCGCAATCCCGGCCACGCGCCAACGCTGGTGGGAAGTTCGCTGGGCGGCTATTACGCCACCTTCCTCGCCGAACGCCACGGCCTGCGCGCCGCGGTGATCAATCCGGCAGTGCTCGCGCCGCTGGATCTCGAACCGTGGATCGGCACGCAGACCAATCTGTACACGGGCGAGGCCTTCGACTTCACGCCGGAACACATTGATCAGTTGCGGACACTCGACACCGGACCGCTGACGGATCCGACGCGCTACTGGCTGCTGGCCGAAAAGGGGGACGAGGTACTCGATTACCACCATGCGGTCGAAAAATACCGCGGCGCACGGCAGACCGTGCTGGACGGCGGGAACCATAGCTTTTCCCGCTGGAACGACTACCTCGACGACCTCATCACCTTCGCCGGCCTCGGCTGAGAGCGCCTCAGTCGCGGCGCGGAGGAGGTTCGGCGGAGACTTCGGCCGCCTCGTGCGCCGTCGGCTCGCGACGTTCCTCGTCCATCGCCTCGGCCGCATCGGCGTCGGCCTGCACCGGATCGACCTGCCGGGTCTCACGCTCTTCGGCTTCGGCCATCTCGGCCGGCGATGCCGGCTCCGGATGGGCACCGGCGAGCAGCGCCTCGGCCTCCTCCGAGCGCTCCGAAGGAGCCGGCTCGTCGGACGCCGGCGCGGTATCGCGGGGCATCGCCTCACCACCCGACTCGCCATCGGCGGCAGCCTGCACCGTCTCGCGGGGCGCATCGATCAGCAGGGTTGCCACACGCTCCCGGAACAGATCACGGCTGGAGCCTTCGGAGAGCTTCTCGTAACCGCTGGAAAGATGCTCGAACAGGTCCTTGTAGGAACCGGCCATGGAGACGAACAGGCTCGCGGTCTTGTCGAAGTGGGCATCGACCTCGCGCCGGTAGGCCGCAATTTCTGAATCCTTGCGGCCAAGCGCCTCTTCGGCTTCACGCAGCCGCTCCTTCATGCCGCCGGAGCGGGCACGACCAAAAAAGAAACCCAGTCCTGCCGCGACCAGCACCAGAACGATCACGAAGGCCCACAAGGCTTGTCCAGACATGCTTTTCCTCTTTGAATGCTTGATGAAAATGCGGCGACCGCCGCCTTACTCGATCTTGACGTAGGCGAAACCTTCGTTCTGCTGCAACTCGGCAATACGCACCACCCCCGACTTGACCAGCGTCACACCGTCGTACAGCTTGTCCTCGGCCAGCCCGATCTGCGAGCGGGTGATGTCGCACAGTTCGAGCTTCACGCCCTGAACGTCGTGCAGAGCCTTGAGGCGGCTGGCGTTGTTCTCGCGGCGCTCGGCCATCTCCGCATCCTCCTCGAACGGCGTGCCCTCGAGCTTGTCATCGGTGACGAAACGGATGCCATGGGCGACGAAGACGACGCGCACGTCGTAATCGATCAGCTCGTTCTGGTAGTGCGTGACCATGTTGTTGATGCTGGTCAGCATCGCACTGAAACGGCGCGGATCGGAGAAGTCGGCGTGATACACCACCTTGGGATCATCGGCGGCCCGCACCGGAGTCGCGACGAGGGTCAGCGCCAACGTCAGCATGGCCAGCAACAACATGAACGGGCGCCCGGCCGGCGCGAATCGGGTAAGCAACATGGTGTGTTCTCCAGGGGAAGATACGAAATTTTCTGGCGGGAGCTTCCCGCCGACGGCTCTGCGGCCGTGCCGGTACAGTATACGCACTCGGGCGCACCCGGCGGTGCCCGACGACCCTGCTAAACTAGCACGCTCGATTCCACACGGCGACCCGGATGTTTGTCCTCTTTGAAGACAGCGGCGCGTTCAAGGCAGGCACGATCCTCGCCGACAACGACGCCTCCCTGCAGATCGAAACCACTCACGGCAAGCGCCTCAAGCTGAAGGCCTCGCACGTGCTGATGCGCTTTCGCGAGCCAGGCCCGACCGCGTTGATGGAGAGCGCCGAGCGCGAGGCCGAAGCGCTCGACACGGACTTTCTGTGGGAAGTGTGCAGCGACGACGAGTTCGCCTTCGAGGACTTTGCCGCCGAGTATCACGGCCGCACGCCCAGCCCCCTCGAGTCCGCTGCCATCCTGCTGCGCCTGCACTCGGCGCCGATCCACTTCCACCGCAAGGGCCGCGGCCGCTTCCGCAAGGCGCCGCCCGACATCCTGCAGGCCGCACTGGCCGGACTGGAGAAGAAGCGCCTGCAGGCCGAAGCCATCGAACGCATGCGCGCCGAGCTGGTTGACGGACACCTGCCCACCGAACTGCAGGGCATGGTCGAGCAGGTGCTGTACAAACCGGATCGCAACCGCCCCGAGGTCAAGGCGCTGGAAGCCGCCTGCGTAGACGCCGGCCTGTCCGCACCGCGACTGCTGCTCAAGTGCGGCGCGCTGCGTTCGAGCTACGACTTCCACTACAACCGCTTCCTGTTCGAGCAGTTCCCGGAACGCCCGACCTTCCCCGCCTTCGAAGTGCCGCAGCCACCGGAGGATCTGCCGCTGGCGCGGGTTGCCGCATTCTCGATTGACGATGCCACCACCACCGAGATCGACGACGCCTTTTCGGTCACGCCGCGCGACGGCGGCGGCTGGCGCATCGGCATCCACATCGCGGCGCCCGGCCTCGGCTTCGCGCGCGGCTCTGCGCTTGACGCGATCGCGCGCCGGCGCCTGTCCACCGTGTATATGCCGGGCAACAAGATCACCATGCTGCCCGACGAGATCGTCGAGCGCTTCACGCTCTGCGCCGGGCGCGAATGCCCGGCCGTGTCGCTGTACCTGGACGTCAGCCCGGCGCTGGCCATCACCGGATTCGAGAGCGCCGTCGAGCGCATTCCGGTAGCCGCCAACCTGCGCCACCATGACATCGAGCCCTTCTTCAACGAGACCACGCTGGCGCAGGAGAAGGTGCCGGACTTCCCCTACCGCGACGAACTGGTGCTGCTGTGGGAACTGGCCACGGTGCTCGAAGCCGGTCGCGGCAAGCCCAGCGCCAATCAGGATCAGGTCGATTACAGCTTCTACGTGGACTGGGCCATCGAAACCGCCGACGGTCCCGGCCACGTCACCATCAGTGATCGCAAGCGCGGCTCACCGATGGACAAGCTGGTCGCCGAGTTGATGATTCACGCCAATGCCACCTGGGGCAAGATGCTCGACCAGGCGGGCGTGCCGGGCCTGTACCGCGTGCAGAACGGCGGCAAGGTGCGCATGAGCACCAACGCCGAGCCGCACGACGCGCTCGGCGTCGACTGTTATGCATGGTCGAGCTCGCCGCTGCGCCGCTACGTTGACCTCGTCAATCAGTGGCAGATCATCTCCGCAATCCAGGGCAGCACCCCCGCCTTCGCCCCGCGCTCGACCGAACTGATGGCGGCCATGCGCGACTTCGAACTGACCTACGCCGCCTACGCCGAATTCCAGCGCATGATGGAACGATACTGGTGCCTGCGCTGGCTGCGTCAGCGCGGCGAGCCCGAGATCACCGCACGCGTGTTGCGCGACAACGTCGTGCGCATCGACCGCACGCCCCTGGTCGTCAAGGTGCCGTCGATGCCGCTGCAGATGCCGGGCTCGCAGGTCCGGCTGGCCCTTGAGGGCAGCGATCTGGTCGACCTCGAACTCAACGCCCGACATCTCGCAACCCTGTCCGAACCGGACCCCTGCGAGGTCGGCGAGGAACTCTACGCAGGAAGCTGATCGCACTCATGGCGTCCTCGGCTCGTGCCCCGCTGCTCTCGCGCTTCGGCATCGGCGCCCGTGACGACGGCACCGGCCTGTCGCTCCCCGTCGGCATCGTCGTCTCGCTGCTGCTGCACGGGCTGCTGCTGGCGATCACCTTCAACACCTCGCCACCTCCGACGCGCGAGTCCATGCGTCAGCTCGACGTGACGCTCGTCAATGCCCGGCACGAACGTGCACCGGACGAGGCAGACATACTCGCCCAGGCCAACCTGGACGGCGGCGGCACCGTCGATGACGACAAGGCCCGGCCGACGACGCCGACACCGCAACGACAGGAAGACTCACAGGGCGACACGCTGACCGACGCCCGTCAGGCCGCGCCGCCACCTGCTGCCGAAGCGGCGCAGACCGAGCAGGCTCCGAAGACGCCCCCCAAGGAAGCAGCGGCGCCGACCCCGGTGCTGACCAGGCAGGAACGGACCAGCAAGACGCCTCCTCCCCCCGCAGCCACCCCGACACCAAACAAGAAGCCGGCACCCCGCACACCGTCGCCCGCACCTGCACCAAAACCCGAGCCCAAGCCCCCCACTCCGCAACGCGAGCTGCCCTCGGGCGCCGACCTGATGAACTCGGTCGCCGCCATCGCAAGACTGGAGGCACAGATCGATCGACGCCTCGACGAATATGCCAAGCGTCCGCGCAAGGTGCAGATCGGCAGCCGCGCACGCGAACACCGTTTCGCCCAGTACGCCGAGAACTGGCGCCAGAAGGTCGAGCGCGTCGGCACGCTGAACTACCCGCAGGGGGCTCGGGGCCGCCTGTACGGCGATCTGGTATTGACCGTCGCGATCCGCGCCGACGGCACGGTCGAGAGCATCGACATCGACCGCTCGTCAGGACACGACGTGCTTGACCGCGCCGCAGTCGACATCGTACGGCTGGCCGCGCCCTACGGACCGTTCCCGCCGGATATCCGGGTCGACACCGACATCATCGAGATCACCCGCAAGTGGTCCTTCACCAATTCCGACCAGTTGAGAACCCGCTGACATGGACCAGTACGCCGTCATCGGCAACCCCATCGCCCACAGCAAATCACCGCAGATCCACGCCGCCTTTGCCGCCCAGACCGGCCAACGCATGCAATATGGCGCGCTGCTCGCGCCACTCGACGGCTTTCGCGCCGCCGTCGCCGAGTTCCGCAGCAATGGAGGACGGGGGCTCAACGTGACCGTGCCATTCAAGCTCGAGGCCCATGCGCTGGCCGACGCACTCTCGCAGCGCGCCGAGGCGGCCGGCGCAGTCAACACCCTGCGCTTCGACGCGGAAGGCATCTATGGCGACAACACCGACGGTGCGGGACTGATACGCGACCTCGTGCACAACCTCGGCCAGCCGGTAGGTGGCGCACGTGTATTGCTGCTGGGCGCGGGCGGCGCCGCACGCGGCGCGCTGTTGCCCCTGCTCGACGAAAATCCGGCAAGCCTGCTGATCGCCAACCGCACCGTCTCCCGGGCAGCGGAACTGGTCGCCCGCTTCGGTGCCCGCGCAGTCGCCACCGAGTTTGGCTGCTGCGGGTTTTCGGAACTGACCGGCCGCCAGTTCGACCTCGTCATCAACGCCACCGCCGCCAGCCTGGCCGACCAGGCGCCGCCTCTTCCGAAGGACATCTATGCGCCTCAGGCGCTGGCCTACGACATGATGTACGGCCACGGCGACACGCCCTTCCTCGCCGCCGCCCGCAAGGACGGCGCTGCAAGACTGGCCGATGGACTGGGCATGCTCGTCGAGCAGGCGGCCGAGAGCTTCCTGTTATGGCGCGGCGTGCGGCCCGCGACCGCCCCGGTGCTCGAGGCGCTGCGGGCGCAGATCGACGCGGCATGAAGCGCGCGCTGCGCCGAATGGCGTGGCTGGCCGGTGCCCTGCTGCTGGCACTGACGCTGGTGCAGGGGTGGTATTTCGCGCATGTGCTGTGGTGGCGCAGCCACGACCCGGCAATGACCAGCTTCATGCGCATCCGACTGGACGAACTGCGCGAACGCGCCCCCGATGCCACGCTGAGCCACCGCTGGGTGCCATACGAACGCATCTCCTCGCATCTGAAGCGCGCGGTGGTGGCGGCCGAGGACGATCGCTTCATGGATCACCACGGCTTCGATTGGCGCAGCATCCAGCGCGCCATCGAACGCAATCGCCAGCGTGGCGGTCAGCTTGCGGGGGGCTCGACGATCAGCCAGCAACTGTCCAAGAACCTGTTCCTGTCGCCCAGCCGCAGCTATCTGCGCAAGGCACAGGAAGCCGTCATCACGGTGATGGTCGAAGCCACCTGGAGCAAGCGGCGCATCCTCGAGGTGTATCTGAACGTCGTCGAATGGGGCGACGGGGTCTTCGGTGCAGAAGCCGCCGCACGACTTCATTACGGCATCTCCGCCGACCGCCTCGGCCCCGCCGAGGCCACCCAGATGGCGGTGATGCTGCCCAACCCGCGCCGCTACGCCGAGTCCTTCGGCCCGCGCCTGGCGGCCAGCGCCGAGAGCGTGCGCGCCCGCATGATGCATACCCGCATCCCGCAGTGATGCCACGCGAGGCAGCGCAAAGTGCGGTCGCGTCGCAGCGCACAAGTCCGTAAAATCGTCTGCAGCCCTCCCCCGAGCCTGCGCCGAGAATCCGCATGTCAGCTGAAGAACAGCACTCCCCTGACGACGTCCAGCACCACCTGCGTGCGGTGCAGGAACTGCTCGCACGGCATCGTCTGGTAGAGGATCTGGTGCACCGCCAGGACATGGTCCGTCAGGACATCGTCGAAGGGCTGATCCATCGCCAGCACCTGGGCGAACTGCAGGATCTGCTCGAAGGCATGCATCCGGCCGACATCGCCTTCGTGCTCGAAGCGCTGCCGCTGGAAGACCGCCTGTTCGTGTGGAACCTGGTCAAGGCGGAACGCGACGGCGAGATCCTGCTGGAAGTCTCCGACGCGGTGCGCGAGTCGCTGATCGAGACCATGGACTCGGACGAGCTCAAGGCCGCAGCCGAGAGCCTCGACGCCGACGAGCTGGCCGACCTCGCGCCCGACCTGCCGCCCGAGATCATCCAGGACGTCTATCAGTCGCTCGACACCGAAGGGCGCGAACAGCTGCGCGCGGCCATGTCCTACCCCGAAGACACCGTCGGCGCGCTGATGGACTTCGACATGGTGACGGTGCGCGAGGACGTCTCGCTCGAAGTCGTGCTGCGCTACCTGCGCCGCTTCGAGGAACTGCCCGATCACACCGACAAGCTCTTCGTGGTCGACCGCGACGATCATCTGCGCGGCATCCTGACACTGGAGAACCTGCTCATCCACGACCCGGAGATGGAAGTCTCCGAGGTCATGGGCACCGAGCCGGTGATCAGCTTCGTGCCGGAAGACGACGCCGGCGACGCGGCCCAGGCCTTCGAGCGTTATGACCTCGTGTCGGCGCCGGTGGTGGATTCGGAAAAGCGCGTCATCGGCCGCCTCACGGTGGCCGACGTGGTGGACTACATCCGCGAGGAAGGCGAGCAGGAGATCCTCAGCAAGGCCGGCTTGCGCGAAGAGGAAGACATCTTCGCCTCGGTGTGGGATTCGGTGAAGAACCGCTGGGCGTGGCTGGCCATCAACATGGTCACGGCGATTCTCGCCTCACGCGTGATCGGGCTGTTCGAGGGCTCGATCGAAAAACTGGTCGCGCTGGCCGCACTGATGCCGATCATCGCCGGCATCGGCGGCAACTCGGGCAACCAGACCATCACCATGATCGTGCGCGCCATCGCCATGGGCCAGGTCGAACAGAGCGCCATGCACCGATTGCTGCGCAAGGAGCTTGGCGTGGCACTGTTCAACGGCGTGGTGTGGGGCGGCCTGCTCGGCGGCATGGCCTGGTGGCTTTACGGCAGCTGGCAACTCGGCGCGGTGATGACCAGCGCGATGACGCTCAACCTGCTGCTCGCCGCCTGTGCCGGCGTGGTGATTCCGATGCTGCGCATGCGCATGGGCAAGGACCCGGCGCTGGGCGGCTCGGTGATGATCACCGGCCTGACGGACTCCGGCGGTTTCTTCATCTTCCTCGGACTGGCAACGATCTTTCTGCTGTAAGCGCCGGCCCTGACCTGCTCAGGCCCGATCGCGCTCGAGATATTCCTTCAGCGCCACCGCGTTGTTGTGCACTTCGTCGCGCGCCGCAAACAGCAAGGTAACCCGCCCCCGCAGGGCGCGCAGCTGCGCGAACGCCCCGGCATCGGGGGCCTGATCGAGCTCGGCAAAATAACGGCGGCGGAATTCGTCCCAGCGTTCGGAGCGGTGATCGAACCAGCGCCGCAGTTCGTCCGAAGGCGCGACATCGCGCAGCCAGTGATCGACACCGGCCGCCTCCTTTGCCATGCCGCGCGGCCACAGCCGGTCAACCAGCACCCGCGTGCCGTCCTCGTCGCTG
>JBFHJY010000043.1:0-11299 GCA_041595655.1 Azoarcus sp. | reverse complement strand
GCTGCACATGTGCGGCGAGCTTGGCCTGATTCCTGCCGACCTGGCCGCACGCTGCAGCGACAGCTACCGTCTGTTCCGTCGTCTGCAGCACCGTCAACGGCTGAACGGCCAGCCATCACGGGTCGCTGCCGACGAGGTGGCAGATGCACGTCAACCTGTGCTCAACTTGTGGCGGGCGGTGCTCGGCGACGACGCCCGGCACTCTTCTGTCTGAGGTAACACCCGGCCATGGCCAACGAGATCGAACTGAAACTGGGCTTTCCGCGCAGCGCCCTCAACCGCCTGCGACGCCATCCGCTGATCACGGCCTGCCCGCCGCAGGGCCGCGCCATGACGCTGGACAACGTCTATTTCGACACGCCTGACCTCGCGCTCAAGAAGCAGCGCATCGCTTTGCGCACGCGCAAGGCCGGTCGCCGCTGGTTGCAGACGGTAAAGGCGGCGGCGGTATCGACGGGGGGGCTGTCGAGTCGTCCGGAGTGGGAGCAGCCATGGAACGGGGGCTTTGATTTCAGCGCCATCGAGCATGCCGCCATCCGCAAGACCCTCGAGCATCAGATCGATGCGATCGTACCGGTGTTCACCACCCGTTTTCGCCGCGAGACGCGCCTGTGGGCGCCGGACCCGCACACCCGCGTATTGCTCATGATCGATACCGGAGAGGTCATCGCCGGCGATCGGACGGAACCGATCTGTGAGCTCGAGCTGGAGCTGGCCGCGGGTTCGCCGCAGGATTTGCTGCATCTGGCGTGTCTGCTCGCCGAAGACCTGCCGCTGCTGCCAAATGACATCAGCAAGGCCGAGCGCGGCTTTAGTCTGCATCTTGGCAGCAAACCGAAGCCGATCCGCGCCGAAGCTTCGGCCATCGACGCCGGCATGACCCCGGTAGAAGCCTTCCAGTCAGAGGCGTTTGCCTGCATCCGTCAGTGGCAGGGAAACGCTTCCCACGCCGCCGGCCAGGATGCGCCGGAATTCATCCATCAGCTGCGCGTCTCGCAGCGACGCCTGCGCTCGCTGATCGGCATCTTCAAGCCGGCCCTGCCCGCAGACTTCGTCACCCGCTGGTCGGCCGCCCTCAAACTCAACGCCAATCGTTTTGGCGATGCACGAGATCTCGACGTGCTCGATGCGGAACTGCTTTCGGAAGTGCTGGGCACCACCGACCACGAACGCGCCATGCTCGCAGCACTGCGCAGACATGTCGCCGACGAGCGTGCCGCCGCCCGCGAGCACGCACTTGCAGCGCTCGATCCGGCCGAACAGGGACGCCTGCTGATCGGCCTGATGGCCGACCTGTACGCCCTGCCGACCAATGCCCTGATCGGCTCCGTCGACCTGCGCCTGTTTGCCGCACTGCAACTCGAACGACTGCGCAAGCGCGCCCGCAAACGCCTGTCCGCCGCACGTGACCTCGTCCCGTCACATCTGCACGCGTTACGGCTAGCCTTCAAGCAACTGCGTTACGGCGTGGAATTCTTTGCCCCGCTCATGGCAAAGAAACCCTGCAGTGCCTACCTCACACGCTTGACGCGCGTACAGGACGGACTTGGCTTCATCAACGATCTGGACGTAGCACGGGAGCGCTTTGCCGCCTGGGCCGATCAGAATCCGGCACTGCTTGAGGCAAGCGCCTTCGTGTGCGGCTGGCATGGACCGCGCCACGCTGCACTGTCGCGGCGCAGCGTTGCGGCGGCGGAGCCCCTGCTCGGCAAGGACACGCCTTGGATGACGCTGCGTCCGGCGCGATAGCGTGTCACGACGTAATCACACTGCAACGCCCGCAGCGGAGAATCATTGCTTTGGCGACTCAAGATGAATACCGAATGGATCTGCTTCTCTGGCGTCATGCCGAAGCCGTGGACGGAATCCCCGACCACGCTCGCGAACTGACCGAGCGCGGGCGCAAGCAGGCGCAGGCCGTTGCCGCGTGGCTCGAGCTGCACAAACCGCGCAAGCTCAAGGTCCTCAGCAGCCCCACCGTGCGCACGATCGAGACCGCGCGCGCGTTCACTTCCGACTTCACCAAGGTCCCCGCTCTCGGGCCGGATGGCAACGTCGCCGGCATGCTTGCTGCAGCCGGCTGGCCTGATTCCGGCGGGGCGGTGCTTCTTGTCGGACACCAGCCCGGCCTGGGCCGCCTTGCGGCCCTGCTGCTGTCCGGGCAGGAGGCCAGCTGGACCATCAAGAAGGGGGCTCTCTGGTGGTTCACCAACCGTGTGCGCAACGGTGAAACCCAGACCGTCCTGCGTACGGTGTTGCCGGCCGACTTCGCCTGAGCACAGGCTGCACGAGCAAGGCCGGACACGGGTCCAGGCGCCACTGGCGCCAAGGGAATTACGGGTTAGAATGCCCCACTCCCTGGCCCGTCCGATGATCAAACGCTACCTTCCGACCCGCGAGAGCCTCAAGCAGAACCGGCTGCTCAGCTGGCTCGGACCACGCGTTCACGATCCACTGCTGTGGCACATCAACCGCAACTCCGTCGCACGCGGCGTCGCCATCGGCGTCTTCTTCGGCTTTCTGGTGCCGGTGGCTCAGATCCCCGCTGCAGCAGTGGTTGCACTGGCCGTGCGCGCCAATCTGTGGGTCGCCGCGCTGTCCACACTGGTCAGCAATCCGCTGACCTACGGCCCGATCTACATCCTCGCTTACCGCATCGGCGCCAGCATCCTGCCTCCGGTGGCGGCCGACAACCGCGTCACAGATGACCATGCGATCACCGCACTGCAATGGATCGTCGAGGGCATCAACTGGCTTACCGGCATCGGCCGGCCGCTGGTGCTGGGCATGCTGATCATGGCCGTGGTCGGCGCCATCGTCGGCTATTTCGGCGTACTGCTCGGCTGGCGCATCAACGTCCTCATCAAGCGTCGCCGACAGCGACGGCAGCGCAGCGCTTCGCGCCCGCCGTCCAAGCCGTCGTGACCGCAACAGCACAACCCTGTACCCTTCGCACTTTTCCGAACGCAGCGGAGCGAGCCCTTCCAGATGAACGATGTGGTTGAAAACGGCACGGTGCGCGTCATCGATGGCGTACGCCGGATCTTCTACGACGGCTACTGGATCAAGGCCTACGACCCGCCCGCCGATTCGCTGAAGGAAAAGCGCCATCTCATCGAGGCGCTGACCCGACGCCTGTTTCATCACGTCGAACATGGCATCAACGTTCCCGGCAAGCGGCTGTCCGAGGCACGCGCGGCCTTCGACACCGAGACCGTTCCGGAACGCAAGCGCGTCAAGGGCGCGATGCTCGCCGGCGCCCTGTTCAACCGTGCAGCCGACATCTTCACCAAACTCGTCGACCTCCAGCAACAAGGCGTCGACGTGACGCAGGACAGCGCGCTGATGCGCGAATGCGGCCAGTGCCTGCAGGAAGCGCTGTCGCTGGGGCGGATGGTGCTGCACCGCAGTGGCGAGGAAGGCATCGACGAACTGTGGGGCGAGCCCTTCCGCGCCTTCTCGATCCCCATCGAGGCCTTCTACGAAAGTCGCTACATCAAGATCGCCGAGGCCTTGCGCTGCATCGACCGCATCGCAGCAGCGATGAGCGCGACCTTTGGCAACACCCTGCTGTTCCGCGGCGTCGAGCACGCCATCGCGGAACTTTGCATCGCGGCCAAGGTGAAGTGCGAGACGCTGCGCACCGACGACGACATCTTCAACATCTGGACCGATTTCGTGGTCGCAGGTGAGCATCTCACGGCCTTCGCGCCGCGACTGATCAATGCACCGACGCTAGAAACGATCCAGTTTGCCGGCGAAGGCCGCCAGATCATCGCGCGCGGACGCGACCTGATCGGCGACATCGCCCGCGCCCGGGTTGCCATGCCCAAGAGCACCCGTGACTTTGTCGAACGCTGCGAGCGCTACCGCGAACTCGCGCGCGAGCACCTGAATCCGGCGGTGCTCGGCGCGTGAGCCTTGCAAAAGAGTGTGCCGGGGACGCGTAGCGAGCGGGCTGAGGGCAAGGCGCGCGGCGCGCAGCGACCGAGACCAGCCGAAGGCGCAGGACGCCACGCAGTGGCCGTCCCGAGCGTAGCGAGGGATGCCGCTTGCGGCACACATACCTGCGGGTAGGCGAGGGGCGAGCACCGCGCAACGCCGCCATCGGCCCGCGCAGCAGCTTCACGGACACATTCTCAGGCGATGATGCCGCCGCCCAGACACACCTTCGACTCATACACCACCACGCTCTGCCCCGGCGTCAGCGCCCATTGCGGCTGCGCAAAGACGATCTCGGCGCGATCGGCGTCGACGTGGTCGATCTCGCACGGCTCGTCGCCGGAGCGATAACGCGGCTTGGCGGTATACACCCAATTGGTGTGCGGATCGCGCCCCGCAATCCAGTTCAGATCGATGGCCTGCAGACGCTCACGCAGCAGCGCCGGATGGTCATGGCCCTGCACCACATACAGCACGTTGGCCGCGACATCCTTGGAGGAAACGTACCAGGCCTCGTGTTCACCCGCGGCATCCTGCCGTCCCTTCACGCCACCGATGCGCAAGCCCTTGCGCTGGCCGATGGTGTGGTACATCAGCCCGTCGTGCTCGCCCAGCACGCGGCCGTCGTCGAGGGAGCGGATCTCGCCCGGCTGCACCGGCAGGTAGCGCATCAGGAACTCGCGGAAGGGGCGCTCCCCGATGAAGCAGATGCCGGTCGAATCCTTCTTTGCGGCCACATGCAACCCCGCCTCGGCAGCCAGGCGACGCACCTCGCGCTTGTACAGGCCGCCGAGCGGGAACAGCGTCTTCGACAGCTGCGCCTGATTCAGGCGGTACAGGAAGTAACTCTGGTCCTTGGTACCGTCCTCGGCCTTGAGCAGCTGGTAGTCGACGCGGCCGTCGTTCTCCCAGCGCCGCACCCGGGCATAGTGGCCGGTGGCAATGCGCTCGGCACCGAGGCCCATGGCGTGATCGAGAAAACAGCGGAACTTGATCTCGGAGTTGCACAGGATGTCCGGATTGGGCGTGCGGCCCGCCTCGTACTCGCGGAGAAAGTCGGCGAATACGCGCTCCTTGTACTCTTTCGAAAAGTTGACCACCTCGAGGTCGATGCCGATGACGTCACACACCGATGCGACGTCCACCAGATCCTGCCGTGAGGAGCAGTACTGGTCATCGTCATCGTCCTCCCAGTTTTTCATGAACAGGCCGGTGACGTGATAGCCCTGCTGCTTGAGCAGCCAGGCCGTGACCGACGAATCGACGCCGCCCGACATGCCGACCACCACATGCATGCCACCGGGATCTCGTTCAACTGACATCAGGAATTCCTCCAAAGCGCCTGCTTCAGGCGGGGTACCACAATACGTCGAGCGGATGACGCTTGCCGGCCAGCCAGTCGTCGAGCGAGCGCAGTATCAACGGACTGCGATGACGCGCAACGCTCTGACGCAATTCGGCCTCGGTCATCCACAAGGCGCGCACGATCCCGGTATCGAGGGCTTGGCCTGCCAGCGGACCGTCGACCGTGCCGGAAAAGGTGAAGCGCACATAGGTAACGTCCTGCGGCATCAGACGCCATTGGTACACGCCGACCAGCGCAGCCGGCACGAACAGGTGCGCCGTCTCCTCGCGCACTTCACGCACCGCAGCCTCCAGCAAGGATTCGCCCGGCTCCAGATGCCCTGCCGGCTGGTTCAGCCGCAGCCCATCCGCCGTCTCTTCCTCGACCATCAGGAAGCGGCCGTCGCGCTCGATCACGGTCGCGACCGTGACATTCGGTTTCCAGCGTTGCTCCATCTGCCGTCGCCCGCAAAAAATATGCCGATTCTACAGCCCGCGAAGGCGTGTATGCGAGGCCGCTTATGTTGCACCGCAAGGGGTTCAGCTGCAACTTGACCGCAGTCAAGGATGGCCAAAGCTCCTACGCCAAAAGTGGCATCAACATTTGATGTAACCGGCTCGAGTAAGTAACATTGGTGCGTTTTGTTTAGCCGACCCAAAACGCTTCCAGACACTGCCGCTAGGCATCAGGGAGGTTGAATGGCGTAGCAGTACCACTCGGGGTTTAGGTCGGCACCCGACAACCTGGATCAGACCTCTATGCTTATAAAGATCAAGAAAGGCCTGGATCTGCCGATCAGCGGAAAACCTGAGCAACGGGTGGAAGACGCTCGGGCAGTCAGGCACGTGGCGGTCATCGGCGTGGACTACGTCGATCTCAAGCCCACCATGCACGTGGCGGAAGGTGACAAGGTCAAGCTGGGACAAGTGCTGTTCGAGCACAAGAAGCTCCCCGGTGTTGTATTTACCGCTCCCGGCGCGGGCGAAATCGTTGCCATCAACCGTGGCGCTCGCCGCATGCTGCAGTCCGTCGTCATCCGCCTTGATGAGACCGAAGAAGCAGTCGACTTCACCGCCTGTGCGGCGGACCAGCTGCCTTCGCTGACGCACGAGCAAGTGCGCGAGAAGCTCCTGGCTTCGGGCCTCTGGACGGCCATCAAGACCCGCCCTTTCGGCAAGATCCCGCACCCGGAATCGCGTCCGGCCTCCATCTTCGTTACTGCGATCGACACCAACCCCCTCGCGGCCGACCCGCAAGGCATCATCAATGCCGACGTTGAAGCCTTCAACAACGGCCTGACGGTGCTGGGCCACCTCACTGACGGTCCGCTGTGGGTGTGCAAGGCTGATTCGGCGCGCCTCGACGGTTTGGCCGACAGCGCCAAGGTGCGCGTGGTGAGTTTCGACGGCCCGCATCCGGCCGGTCTCCCGAGCACCCACATCCATCATCTGGATCCGGTCAATGCCGAAAAGACGGTGTGGCATCTGAATTACCAGGACGTCATTGCCTTCGGCAAGCTGTTCACCACCGGCCAACTGCCCACCGAGCGCGTCATCTCGGTCGCCGGTCCGCGTGCCAAGAACCCGCGTCTGCTGCGCACCCGCCTGGGCGCCAGCCTCGACGAACTGCTCGACGGCGAAACCACCGACGGCGGCAGCGTGCGCGTGGTTTCGGGCTCGGTATGGTCCGGGCGGCGCGTCAATGGCTGGTCGGCCTTCCTCGGTCGCCATCACCTGCAGGTCTCGGTGCTGCAGGAAGGGACACCGCGCGAGTTCATGGGGTGGCTCAACCCGGCCGGCAGCACCAAGTACTCGCTGCTCAACGTGATGATGTCCAGCTTCAGCCGCAACAGTGGCCGCGAGTTCGACTTCACCTCCTCGCAGAACGGCAGTCCGCGCGCACTGGTGCCGATCACGACCTTCGACAACATCATGCCGATGGACATTCTCGTGACCCCGCTGTTGCGCTACCTCCTCGTCAGCGACACCGACATGGCCCAGAAACTGGGCTGTCTCGAGCTGGACGAAGAGGACATGGCGCTGTGCTCCTTTGTGTGCGTCGGCAAGCACGATTACGCGCCGGTGCTTCGTCAAAACCTTAGTTTGATTGAGAGGGAAGGCTGATGTCAGGCATTCGACGCTTCCTCGACCGGATCGAGCCGCAGTTCCACAAGGGCGGCCGATTCGAGAAGTACTACGCGATCTACGAGATGGTGGATACCTTCCTGTATTCGCCTCCGGACACCACGCGTACCGCGCCGCACGTACGTGACGGCATCGACCTCAAGCGCATGATGAGCTATGTGGTCGTGGCCCTGATCCCGTGCATCATCTGGAGCTGGTTCAACAGCGGCTACCAGGCCAACCTCGCGATGGCCGATCTGGGCATCGTGCGCGAGGACTGGCGTGGCGCCCTGCTCGCCGCCTTCGGCATCGGCTTCAGCCCCGACAACATCTTCGCCAACCTGGTGCATGGCTTCCTGCTGTTCCTGCCGATCTACCTGACGACGCTGATCGTCGGCGGTCTGTGGGAAGTGCTGTTCGCCACCGTGCGCAACCACGAAGTGAACGAAGGCTTCCTCGTCACTTCAATGCTGTACACGCTGACGATGCCGCCGGAAATGCCGCTGTGGATGGTGGCTCTGGGCATCAGCTTCGGCGTGGTGATCGGCAAGGAGGCCTTCGGCGGCACGGGCAAGAACTTCCTCAACCCCGCACTGACCGGCCGTGCCTTCCTGTACTTCGCCTACCCGGCCGAAATCTCGGGCGACCAGGTGTGGGTGGCCGTCGACGGCTTCTCCTACGCCACCCCGCTCGGCCTCGGCGAGACCGGCGGCATGGCAGCCATCACCGAGAACGTCAGCTGGATGCAGGCCTTCCTCGGCGTGATGCCGGGCTCGCTCGGCGAGACCTCGACGCTGGCGATCCTGCTCGGCGCGCTGTTCCTGCTCTACACCCGCATTGCCTCGTGGCGCATCATGGCCGGCGTGGCAGCAGGCGTGATCGTGACCTCGCTGGTGTTCAACGCGCTGGCCGGCGACGCCCGTCCGATGATGGCGATGCCGTTCTACTGGCACTTCGTGGTTGGCGGTCTGGCCTTCGGTGCAGTGTTCATGGCAACCGATCCGGTTTCCGCGTCGATGACCAACGCCGGTCGCTGGGCCTTCGGCATCCTGATCGGCTTCATGACGGTCGTGATCCGCTGCATCAACCCGGCCTTCCCGGAAGGGATCATGCTCGCGATCCTGTTCTCAAACCTATTCGCACCACTGATCGACTACGTGGTGATCCAGATGAACATCCGACGGAGGGAGCGCCGCCATGTCAGCGCCTGAGCAAAAATCCGCCGGCGGCCCACTGGCATCCATCCTCGCCCTGCCCAACGACAGCGGCAAGAAGACGATCTTCATGGCTGTCGCCGTGTGCCTCGTGTGCTCGGTGATCGTCGCCTCGGCAGCAGTCGGGCTGCGACCGCTGCAGGCCTCCAACCAGGCCGCTGACCGCATCCGCAACATCGTCGATGTGGCGGGTGTGGCCAAGCCCGGCCAGACTGCCGCCGAAGCGTTCCGCGAGAGCATCGAGGCACGCATGGTCCGCATCGAGGATGGCAGCACGACCGAGGACTTCAACCCGGACACCTTCGACATCGAGAAGGCTGCCAAGGATGCGGCCACCTCGCGCACGCTGGGCAAGTCCGATGACATCGCCAACATCAAGCGTCAGCCGACAGTGATGCCGGTGTACATCGTCAAGAGCGAGAACGGTGACGTGAAGCGCCTGATCCTGCCGGTGCACGGCAAGGGTCTGTGGTCAACGCTTTACGGCTTCCTGGCGCTGGAAGGTGACCTGAAGACGGTCGGTGGCCTGAAGTTCTACCAGCACGCCGAAACCCCGGGCCTGGGTGGCGAGGTCGACAACCCGAACTGGCGAGCCGTGTGGAATGGCAAGATCGCCTACGACGAGGCCGGCAATCCGGCCATCCAGATCGTCAAGGGTGGTGTCGATCACTCCGCTGCCGGCAACGAAAGCAAGATCGATGGTCTCGCCGGCGCCACACTCACCTCGCGTGGCGTCGAGAACCTGATCAACTTCTGGCTCGGTGATGCCGGCTACGGCCCGCTCATCGAACGCCTGCGCAACGAAAGGGGCTAAGCCATGACGAACGATACGAAAAAGATCCTGACCGGTCCGGTCGTCGACAACAACCCGATCATCCTGCAGGTGCTGGGGATCTGCTCGGCGCTGGCGGTGACGACCAAGATGTCGACCGCGATCACGATGTGCATCGCACTGACCCTCGTGACGGCCTTCTCCAACCTGCTGATCTCGATGATCCGCAACCACATCCCGGGCAGCATCCGGATCATCATCGAGATGACCATCATCGCCTCGCTGGTGATTCTGGTCGATCAGGTCCTGAAGGCATTTGCCTTCGGCCTGTCGAAGGAGATGTCGGTTTTCGTGGGCCTGATCATCACGAACTGCATCGTGCTCGGCCGTGCCGAAGCCTATGCGCTGAAGAACCCGCCGCTGCCGAGCTTCCTCGACGGCATCGGCAACGGCCTCGGCTACAGCGCGATCCTGCTTGTGGTTG
This sequence comes from Azoarcus sp., assembly GCA_041595655.1. Lineage (GTDB taxonomy): Bacteria > Pseudomonadota > Gammaproteobacteria > Burkholderiales > Rhodocyclaceae > Pseudazoarcus. Next base: position 1,419 of record JBFHJY010000043.1, on the reverse strand, counting down.
GCTTCGTGCGTGAGCTGTTCGGCTCCGGCTCGCTGTTCGGCGTGCAAATCCTGTCGCTTGCCAAGGATGGCGGCTGGTACGTACCCAACGGCATGCTGCTGCTGCCGCCCAGCGCCTTCTTCCTGATCGGCCTGATCATCTGGGCCGTGCGTGCATGGAAACCGGAGCAGGTTGAGAAGCCCGATTTCCAGATTCAGGCCCACCGTGCAGAGGTGTCGTAATGGAAGCATTGTTCAATCTCTTCATCAGCGCGGTTTTCGTCGAGAACCTGGCGCTCGCGTTCTTCCTCGGGATGTGCACCTTTCTGGCCATCTCCAAGCAGATCGGTGCAGCTTTCGGGCTGGGTATCGCAGTGGTGGCCGTGCAGGCACTGACCGTGCCGGTCAACCACCTGCTCTATGCCTACCTCCTGCGGGATGGCGCGCTGGCCTGGGCCGGTCTGCCGGACGTCAATCTGAGCTTCCTCGGCCTTATCAGCTACATCGGCGTCATTGCCGCTCTGGTTCAGATCCTCGAGATGTTCCTCGACAAGTACGTGCCGGCGCTCTACAACGCGCTCGGTGTGTACATGCCGCTGATCACGGTGAACTGCGCCATCCTCGGCGGCACCCTGTTCATGGTCGAGCGTGACTACAACATGGCCGAGAGCGTCACCTACGGCATCGGCTCCGGCGTCGGCTGGGCCCTCGCGATCACCGCCCTGGCGGGCATCCGCGAGAAGCTCAAGTACGCAGACATCCCGGCCGGCCTGCAGGGTCTCGGCATCACGTTCATCGCAACCGGTTTGATGTCGCTGGGCTTCATGGCCTTCTCCGGCATCCAGCTCTGACGCGGCGAGGTAACAACACATGACTGAAATCATCCTGGGTGTCTTCTTCTTCGTCGCGATCGTCATCGTGCTGGTGTACGTGATTCTCGCGGCACGCTCGAAGCTGGTCGCGACGGGCAACGTGAAGATCAACATCAACAACGAAAAGACCATCGAAGTTCCAGTCGGCGGCAAGCTGCTCGGCGCGCTGGCCAACGCCAAGCTGTTCGTCGGCTCGGCCTGCGGCGGCGGCGGCACCTGCGCGCAGTGCAAGGTCAAGGTCTTCGAGGGCGGCGGCGCCATCCTCCCGACCGAAACCGGCCACATCAACAAGCGTCAGGCCCGCGAAGGCGAGCGTCTGGCCTGCCAGGTGGCCGTCAAGCAGGACATGAAGATCGAAGTTCCGCCGGAGGTCTTCGAGACCAAGAAGTGGCAGTGCACGGTTCGCTCAAACCGCAACGTGGCCACGTTCATCAAGGAGCTCAACCTCAAGCTGCCGGAAGGCGCGAACGTCGACTTCCGCGCCGGCGGCTACGTGCAGCTCGAGATTCCTCCCTACGAGATGGATTACAAGGAAATCGACGTCGAGCCTGAGTATCACGGCGACTGGG
>JBFHJY010000042.1:0-11317 GCA_041595655.1 Azoarcus sp. | reverse complement strand
GGTGGCGCGCGCCTGCGCGGCGAAATCGGCATTTCGGGTGCCAAGAATGCAGCCTTGCCGATCCTGTGCGCGGCGCTGCTGACGCGGGAGCCGCTGGTCCTGACCAATGTTCCGCGACTGAACGACATCGATACCCTGCTGCGCCTGCTGGGCAGCATGGGGGTGCATACTCGGCGTGACGGAGAGACCGTCACGCTCGATGCGGCAGACATCACCGAGCCGGTGGCGCCGTACGAGCTGGTCAAGACCATGCGCGCGTCGATTCTGGTGCTCGGCCCGCTGGTCGCGCGCTGTGGTGAGGCGCGCGTGTCGCTGCCGGGCGGCTGTGCCATCGGCGCGCGGCCGGTCGACCAGCACATCCGCGGCCTCCAGGCGATGGGGGCCGAAGTGACCGTCGAGCACGGCTACGTGCATGCCGTGGCGAAGCGGCTCAAGGGCAATCGGCTTGTCACCGACATGGTGACCGTGACCGGTACTGCCAACCTGATGATGGCCGCGACCCTGGCAGAAGGGGAAACCGTCATCGAGAACGCCGCACGCGAACCCGAGATCGTCGATCTGGCGAACTGCCTGATCGCGATGGGCGCGCGCATCCACGGCGCAGGTACCGACGTGATCCACGTGCAGGGCGTCGATCGCCTGCATGGCGCGACGCACCGCGTGATGCCGGATCGCATCGAGACCGGCACCTATCTGTGTGCGATTGCCGCGACGGGCGGGGAGGGGCGCCTGGTCGGCACTTCGTCCGGTTATCTGGACGCCGTCGTGGACAAGCTGGTCGAGGCTGGCTGCGAGATCGTGGTGGAAGCCGATGCGATCTGCCTGCGTGCTCCGCAACGCCTGAAGGCCGTCGACGTGCGTACGGCACCGTACCCGGCCTTCCCCACCGACATGCAGGCGCAGTTCATGGCGATCAACACCATCGCCGACGGATCAGCGGTGATTCGCGAGACCATCTTCGAGAACCGCTTCATGCATGCGGTGGAACTGCAGCGTCTGGGGGCGGACATCGACATCGACGGCAATACCGCCGTGGTGCGCGGCGTACCGAATCTTCAGGGCGCGACCGTGATGGCGACCGACCTGCGGGCGTCGGCGAGCCTCGTCATCGCCGGGCTGGTGGCCGAGGGCGAGACGACAATCGAGCGCATTTATCATCTTGATCGTGGCTACGAGCGGCTGGAGGAGAAACTCGGTGCGCTCGGTGCGAAGGTGGTGCGTGCGGCTTGAGGCCGCTTGCCGCTCGCGATGGCCTGCGCCCGCGCGAGCGGTTGCGTGCCTCGGATGTCAGGCGGCTTCAGGGCTGGGTTGAGATACAACCTCGAGCACCTCGAGGCGTACTTCGCGACCTTCGACGGTCGGCCAGTCGATGATCTGGCCGACGGACAGACCCAGCAGCGCGCTGCCGGCAGGCGTGAACACCGAGATGCTGTCCTCCGGATGGCTGCGGTCACCCGGCCACACCAGGGTCATTTCGCGTTCGCGCCCGGAGGGCAGCTCGCGGATGCGGAAGCGGCTGTTCATGGTGATCACGTCGGCCGGCATGTCGCCCGGTTCGCGGATTTCGGCCCGGTCGAGTTCCTCGCGCAGTCCTTTCAGGTCGGCGCGGTTGCGCGCGGCAGGGGTGGCGAGCAAGCCCTCCAGACGGTCGAGGTCGTGCGAGGAAACGATGATTTCGGGCTTCATGTCCGTACTTCCGTATATCGGGATAAGAAAAGGAAATGGCCGAATCGCGCGTCGGCGCGGCTCAGCCATTCGCGAGCAGGTTAACACTTCCCCTGACGGGTTACAATCCCGGCCTTGACGACCGACCGAGGCTTGATCCGTGTCCAGCATCACCATCGCCCTGTCCAAGGGGCGAATCTTCGAAGAAACCCTGCCCTTGCTCGCTGCGGCGGGCATCGTGCCGGCCGACAATCCCGAGAGTTCCCGCAAGCTCATCATCGGCACAAACCGGCCTGACGTGCGCCTGGTCATCGTGCGCGCGACCGACGCGCCGACCTATGTACAGCATGGCGCAGCCGATCTCGGCATCGTCGGCAAGGACGTGTTGCTCGAGCATGGCGGGGAAGGTCTGTATCAGCCGCTGGATCTGGAGATCGCGCGTTGCCGCCTGAGCGTGGCCGTGCGTGATGGCTTCGACTACGAAACCGCGTCGCGCCCGGGTGGTCGAATCCGCGTCGCGACCAAGTACATCGAGAGCGCCAAGGCGCACTTCGCCGACAAGGGCGTGCACGTGGATCTGATCAAGCTGTATGGCTCGATGGAGCTCGCGCCACTGGTCGGGCTGGCCGATGCCATCGTCGATCTGGTGTCGACGGGCGGTACCCTGCGCGCCAATGGCCTGGCCGAGGTCGAGCACATCCGCGACATCAGCTCACGTCTGGTGGTGAACCAGGCCTCGCTCAAACTCAAGCACGAACGCATTCAGCCGATGCTCGACGCCTTTGCCGGCGCCATCGGCAAGAAGGAAACCGCATGACCATTCGCCGTATGGATGCCCGCGAGCCGGGCTTTCTCGCCGATCTCGACGCCTTGCTCGCTTTCGAGGGCGGCGCCGACGCGCGCATCAACGATGCCGTGACCGGAATCCTCGCCGCCGTGCGTGCCACCGGTGACGCAGCGGTGATCGGATACACCTGCCGTTTCGATCGCCTCGATGTGTCGAACATGGCGCAGCTCGAGCTGCCGCATGCCGAGCTGAAGGCTGCGCTCGACGGCCTGTCCGTCGAACAGCGTGAAGCGCTGCGCGAGGCCGCCGACCGCGTGCGTCGCTATCACGAGCGCCAGATCGCCGAATCCTGGACCTATGCCGAGGAAGACGGCACCCGTCTGGGCCAGAAGGTCACGCCGCTGGACCGTGTCGGCCTGTATGTGCCGGGGGGGCGTGCGTCCTACCCCAGCTCGGTGCTGATGAACGCGATTCCGGCCAAGGTCGCCGGGGTCAAGGAACTCATCATGGTGGTGCCCACGCCCGGCGGCGAGAAGAACCCGCTGGTGCTGGCCGCGGCGGCGATCACCGGCGTCGATCGCGTGTTCACCATCGGTGGCGCGCAGGCCGTCGCCGCGCTGGCCTACGGCACGCAGACGCTGCCGCAGGTCGACAAGATCGTCGGCCCCGGCAACGCCTATGTGGCCGAAGCCAAGCGCCGCGTGTTCGGCACCGTCGGCATCGACATGGTGGCCGGTCCGTCCGAAGTGCTGATCATTTCCGACGGCAGCGGCAACCCGGACTGGGTGGCGATGGATCTCTTCGCGCAGGCCGAGCACGACGAGCTGGCGCAATCCATCCTGCTGTGCACGGATGCGGACTTCATCGAGTCGGTGGCCGCGAGCATCGAGCGCCTGCTGCCGACCATGCCGCGCCGCGACACCATCGCCACCTCGCTCAGGAACCGCGGTGCGCTGATCCACGTCGACTCGCTGGAGCAGGCCTGCGCGATCGCCAACCGCATTGCGCCGGAGCACCTCGAGCTGTCGCTGGAGAATGCCAGCGAGTGGGTCGATCACATCCGGCATGCCGGGGCGATCTTTGTCGGCCACTGGTCGGTCGAGGCGCTGGGCGACTATTGCGCCGGCCCCAACCACGTGTTGCCGACCATGCGCAGCGCGCGCTTCTCGTCACCGCTGGGCGTGTATGACTTCCAGAAGCGCACCAGCATCATCGAGATTTCGGAGGCGGGCGCGCAGAAGCTCGGCCGTGTCGCTTCCATCCTCGCGCACGGAGAGGGGCTGCAGGCGCATGCGCGCTCGGCCGAGATGCGGCTGAAGTAAGCGCTGCAGGGTTTGAGGCGAAAACGGGGCGCCGAGTGGCGCCCCGTTTTGCTTGTGCCGGAGGGTGGCGTCAGGGCGGCAGGTCGGGATGATTGCAACGGATGCCCGACACCCGTGTCGGTCTCGCCACCGACGTCGCATTTCGCCTTCGGCTCAACGCGACCTGCGAGGAGTCCGGCGGCTCAGCCGATGATCCTGCGCAAGGCCTCCACCAGCGCCGAGCATTGCTCGTCCGTGCCGATGGTGATGCGCAGGAACTGGTCGATGCGCGGCTTGGCAAAGTGGCGCACGAGGATGGCGCGTTCGCGCAGCGCCTTGGCCAGCTCGGCTGCGTCGTGCGCGGGGTGGCGGGCAAAGAGGAAGTTCGTCGCCGACGGCAGTACTTCGAAACCCAGCTCTGCCAGTTCCCGGGCGAGCCGTTCGCGGCTGGCGATGACCTTGTCGCAGGTGTCGCGGAACCAGGCTTCATCCTCGACGGAGGCAATCGCGCCGGCCAGGGCCAGGCGGTCGACCGGGTAGGAGTTGAAGCAGTTCTTGACCCGTTCCAGGCCCTCGATCAGTTCAGCGTGTCCGATGGCGTAGCCGACACGCAGGCCGGCCAGTGCGCGCGATTTGGAGAAGGTCTGAACCACCAGCAGGTTCGGAAAGCGGTCGACCAGACTCACCGCGCTTTCGCCGCCGAAATCCACGTAGGCCTCGTCCACCACCACCACGCACTGGGTATTGGTGGCAACGATGCGCTCGACCTCGCGCAGTGCCAGCGGACGCCCGGTCGGGGCATTCGGGTTGGCGAAGATGATGGCTCCGGCGCGGGCGTTCTCGCTCGGCAGGTAGTTCTCGGGGTTGATGCGGTAATCGTCATCGAGCGGTACGGTCTGGTAGTCGATGCCGTACAGGCCGCAATACACCGGATAGAAGCTGTAGGTGATGTCCGGCATCCACAGCGCGCGCTCGTGCCTGAGCAGGCCCTGGAAGACGTGGGCCAGCACCTCGTCCGAGCCGTTGCCGACGAAGATCTGCTCGGCCTGAACGCCGAAGCGCTTTGCCAGCGCGTCGCGCAGGGCCTGGCTGCGCGGGTCCGGGTACAGGCGCAGCGTGTCGTCGGCGGCCGCGCGGATGGCGGCAACAGCCTTTGGAGACGGCCCGTAGGGGCTTTCGTTGGTGTTGAGCTTGATCAGGTTGTCAACGCGCGGCTGCTCGCCGGGGACGTAGGGAGAGAGGCCGTGTACGACGGGACTCCAATAGCGGCTCATGGTGCTTCCAGTTGTGCTTGATTCGGGGCTGTGCGCGTTGGGCGGCAGGCGCCACCAATTGCTGCCGGGCTGCGCCACGATGGTATCATGGCGTGTCCATGGCGCTGCCATGGCATCCCGATCACAACCCTAACGGAAATCCATGCGTCAGGCAGAAGTTACTCGCGATACGCTCGAGACCCGCATCACCGCCCGCATCAACCTGGATGGCAGCGGCAAGGCGGATCTCGCGACCGGCGTTCCCTTCCTCGATCACATGCTCGACCAGATCGCGCGTCACGGCGTGATCGATCTCGAGGTGCGGGCCGAGGGTGACACCCATATCGACGACCATCACACCGTCGAGGATGTCGGCATCACGCTGGGGCAGGCCTTTGCCAAGGCGCTGGGTGACAAGAAGGGCATCCGCCGCTACGGCCACGCCTACGTTCCGCTGGACGAGGCGCTGTCGCGCGTGGTGGTGGATTTCTCCGGTCGCCCGGGGCTGCATTATTTCGTCGACTACACGCGTGCCCGCATCGGCAACTTCGACGTGGATCTGGCGCGCGAATTCTTCCAGGGTTTCGTCAATCACGCTGCCGTGACGCTGCACATCGACAACCTGCGTGGCGACAACGCACACCACCAGTGCGAGACCATCTTCAAAGCCTTCGGCCGTGCCCTGCGCATGGCCGCCGAGCGCGACGAGCGGACGGCTGGCAGCGTGCCGTCGACCAAGGGTGCGCTCTGATCGCTCCCGCATCTTCTCCTGAACTGCGAGTGACATTGCGATGAGCCGCATTGCCATCATCGATTACGGCATGGGCAACCTTCGCTCGGTCGAAAAGGCCGTCGAGCACGTTGCGACCGGCTGCCGGATTGTCGTCACGTCGGATCCGCGCGAGGTCGCGGCTGCCGATCGGGTAGTGTTTCCCGGCCAGGGCGCGATGCCGGACTGCATGCGCGAGCTGGAAGCGCGTGGCGTGCGTGATGCAGTCGTGGCGGCTGCCGCCAGCAAGCCCTTCCTGGGTATCTGCATCGGCGAGCAGATGCTCTTCGAGCGCAGCGAGGAGGGCGATGTGTCGGGCCTGGGCATCCTGCCTGGCCGGGTCGTGCGCTTTCCCGACGCGGCCAGCATGAAGACCGCCGATGGCGGGCATCTGAAGGTGCCGCACATGGGCTGGAACGAAGTGACGCAACTCGACCCGACTCACCCGCTGTGGGCCGGTATCGACGACGGCGAGCGCTTCTATTTCGTGCATAGTTACTACGTCGTGCCGGCGGACGATGCCTTGCGGGCCGCCGAAACCACCTACGGCCCGCGGTTTACCAGTGCAGTGGGGCGGGATAATATTTTTGCCGTCCAGTTCCATCCCGAGAAGAGTGCCGGCGCAGGCCTGCAGCTGCTCGCAAACTTCGTCCGCTGGAAGCCCTGAGCGCGGACGCCACCAAACCACCTTTGATCGCAAGAACTGCCAAATGCTGCTGATTCCCGCCATCGACCTCAAGGACGGCCACTGTGTGCGCCTCAAGCAGGGTGAAATGGACGACGCCACCGTGTTTTCCGACGACCCGGCCGCCATGGCGCGCCACTGGGTCGATCTGGGAGCGCGACGTCTGCATCTCGTGGACCTGAACGGCGCATTCGCCGGCAAGCCGAAGAACGAGGCCGCAATCCGCGCCATCGTCGAGGAAGTCGGCGACGAGCTCCCGGTGCAGCTCGGCGGCGGCATCCGTGATCTGGATACCATCGAGGCCTACCTGGACAGCGGCATCCACTACATCATCATTGGCACCGCGGCGGTGAAGAATCCGGGCTTCCTGCAGGATGCGTGCACGGCCTTTCCGGGCCACGTCATCGTCGGCCTGGACGCCAAGGACGGCAAGGTGGCGACCGACGGCTGGTCCAAGATCACCGGCCACGACGTCGTCGATCTGGCGAAGAAGTACGAGGACTACGGCGTCGAGGCGGTGGTGTACACCGACATCGGTCGCGACGGCATGCTCTCCGGCGTCAACATCGAGGCCACCGTACGTCTGGCGCAGGCGCTGCGCATTCCGGTCATTGCCAGCGGCGGCATCACCGATCTGTCCGACATCGACCGCCTGTGCGCGGTCGAGGACGAGGGTGTGATGGGTGCCATCACCGGCCGCGCCATCTACGAAGGTACGCTGGATTTCGCTGCCGCGCAGGCGCGCGCCGATGAGCTCAACGGCGACGGCGCCTGATGCTTGCCAAGCGCATCATCCCCTGTCTGGACGTCAATGCCGGGCGCGTCGTCAAGGGCGTGAATTTCGTCGAGCTGCGTGACGCGGGTGACCCCATCGAGATCGCGCGGCGCTACGACGAGCAGGGCGCCGACGAGCTGACCTTTCTCGACATCACCGCAAGTTCGGACGCGCGCGACATCATCCTGCATGTCGTCGAGGAAGTAGCCAATCAGGTCTTCATTCCGCTCACCGTCGGCGGTGGCGTGCGCAGCGTCGAGGATGTGCGGCGCCTGCTCAATGCCGGTGCCGACAAGGTCAGCATCAATACCGCGGCAGTGAACAACCCGCAGCTGGTGGCCGACGCCTCGGGCAAGGTCGGCAGCCAGTGCATCGTCGTCGCGATCGACGCCAAGGCGGTCGCGCCGGGGCGGTGGAACGTGTTTACGCATGGCGGACGCAACGATACCGGGATGGATGCGGTCGAATGGGCCAGGCGCGTGGTGACGCTGGGTGCGGGCGAGATCCTGCTGACCAGCATGGATCGTGACGGTACCAAGTCCGGCTTCGATCTGGAGCTGACGCGCGCGGTGTCCGATGCGGTGTCGGTGCCGGTGATCGCCAGCGGCGGCGTCGGCAATCTTGATCATCTCGCCGATGGCGTATCCATCGGCCATGCCGACGCGGTGCTGGCGGCCAGCATCTTCCACTTCGGACAGCACACGGTGCGTGAGGCCAAGGAGTTGATGCGTGCGCGCGGCATCGAGGTGAGACTGTGAGCGAAACGTGGCTCGACGAAGTGCAGTGGGACGAGAACGGCCTGGTGCCGGTGATCGCGCAGGAGGCCTCGTCGGGCGACGTGCTGATGTTCGCGTGGATGAACCGCGAGGCGCTTGCGCGCACCGCCGAACTGGGCGAGGCGGTGTATTGGTCGCGCTCGCGCGGCAAGCTGTGGCACAAGGGCGAGGAGTCCGGCCACACCCAGCGCGTGCTCGACATGCGCATTGATTGTGACAACGATGTGGTATTGCTGAAGGTTGAACAGGTCGGCGGCATCGCCTGTCACACCGGGCGCCACAGCTGCTTCTTCCAGCGTCGCATGGACGATGGCCGCTGGGAGGCGGTGGAGCCGGTGATCAAGTCACCGAAGGACATCTACAAATGATCGATCTGGAAGTGCTGCGTCGCGTCTCGGCGACACTGCAGGCGCGCAAGGACGCCAGCCCTGATTCGTCGTATGTCTCCAGCCTCTACGCCAAGGGCAACGACGCGATCTGCAAGAAAGTCGCCGAGGAGGGCGCCGAGACCATCATGGCGGCCAAGGATGGCGACCGCCTGCATCTCGTGCACGAGGTCGCTGATCTGTGGTTTCATTCGTTGGTATTGCTGACATATCACGGTCTCAGCGTGGATGATGTGGTTGCCGAGTTCCGACGCCGCGAAGGCATCTCCGGCATCGACGAGAAGAATTCCCGCAACAAGACATGAGGACTGCACGGTGAGTGACTGTATTTTCTGCAAGATCGTCGCGGGCCAGATCCCGGCCAGGAAACTGTACGAGGACGACGATGTCATCGCCTTTCACGACATCAATCCGGTCGCGCCGGTGCACTTCCTCGTGATTCCGAAACTCCACATCCCGACCATGCTCGACGTTCAGCCCGAGCATGCGGCGGTGATGGGCAAGATCATGACCGTCGCGTCGCAGCTTGCACGTGAACAGGGATTGAATGACGGTTTCCGCACCATCATCAATGCGGGAAAGGTCGGCAGGCAGGAGGTGTATCATCTCCACGTCCATATACTTGGTGGTCCGGACGTGTTGCCGGCCATGTTGAAGCATTGAGGAGAGCGTAATGGGTTCATTCAGCATCTGGCACTGGCTGGTCGTTCTGGTCATCGTGCTGCTGGTTTTCGGTACCAAGAAACTGCGTAACATCGGTTCGGACCTGGGGGGCGCGGTGAAGGGCTTCAAGGACGGCATGAAGGAAGCCGAAACGCCGGCTGACGACAGCAAGCAGAACCGCATCGCCGACGCTGACACCCTCGACGCCGAGGTCAAGGAAAAGTCCGACAAGGTCAATTCCTGAACGCTCGGGCCTGAGTGGCCGCGCCGCTGTGCGCGGCCCTGTTGTCTGAACGTTTTCACCGGTTTCGCGGATTCCATTCCATGTTCGATTTCGGTTTTTCCGAGATGATTCTCGTGGCGGTCGTGGCCCTGATCGTGGTCGGGCCGCAACGCCTGCCCAAGGTGGCGCGGACCGCCGGTCACCTGCTCGGTCGTCTGCAGCGCTACGTTTCCGACGTCAAGGCGGATGTGTCGCGCGAGATGCAGCTCGATGAGCTGAAGAAGCTGCAGCAGCAGGTGCAGGAACAGGCGCGCGAACTGGAAACCACCGTGCGCAAGGAAGCCGAGGGCGTGCAATCGAGCGTGCGTGAAACCGCCGGAGAGATCGAGCGCAGCGTCGAGCCAGTCGAACCCGGAGCACCACCGATGAATCCTCCGCCATCGCTCGCGCCGGTCACGGATGCGCAGATGCAGCCCGTCGAAGGTGCGTCGGAGGTGGGCAAGAACGATTCCCAGCTTGAACTCGGCCTCGGCCACGACGCCGACCGTTCGACGGCATCAAAGGCCTGATCGCCGTGGAAGAGACCTTCATTTCCCATCTGGTGGAGCTGCGCGACCGCCTGTTGCGCGCGGTGGTCGCCATGATCGCCATCTTTGTCGTGCTGATGCCCTGGGCGGGCGACATCTACGACATCCTCGCGCTGCCGATGATGAGCACGCTGCCGGAAGGCACCAACATGATCGCCACCGGGGTGGTCACGCCGTTCTTCGTGCCGGTGAAGGTGACCCTGCTGGTGGCCTTCCTGATCGCACTGCCCTACGTGCTGCATCAGGCCTGGGCCTTCATCGCGCCCGGTTTGTACTCGCACGAGAAGCGCGTCGGCCTGCCGCTGGTGATCGGCACCACGCTGCTGTTCATTGCAGGCATGGCGTTCTGCTACTTCTTCGTGTTCCAGACCGTCTTCAAGTTCATCTACGACTTCGCGCCCAAGAGCATCATGGTGGCGCCGGACATCGAGCAGTACCTGTCCTTCGTGATGACGCTGTTCATCGCCTTCGGCCTGACCTTCGAGGTGCCGGTGGCGGTGATCCTGCTGGCCAAGGTCGGGGTGGTGGACGTGCAGAAGCTCAAGGATGCACGGCCCTACGTCATCGTTGGCGCCTTCATCATCGCCGCCATCATCACGCCGCCGGACGTGATCTCGCAGTTCATGCTGGCGGTGCCCATGATCACGCTCTACGAGATCGGCATCCTGATGGTGCGCATGATGGTCAAGCCACGTCCGGCCGAAGAGGAAGACGTGCCGGCCTATGCTGCACCGAGCGAGTCCGATCTGGATGGCGAACTGGACCGCATCGAAGAGGCCGAGCGCAAGTAAGGGAACTGCCGCAGAAAGCGGGGCAATCCGCACGAAGCGCAAGGCGCGGGTGTGTGCGCCACGCAACGCCGTGATGCGCCCGCACAGCGATTGGTTCAGTGTTTCCTGAGGCGGCGCAGCGCCGTCAGCGTGCGGTGCTGCTGTCCCGAGGGGTCGGGCGCCGTCCGATTTCGATCTCCAGTTCCAGCTCCCGGTCATCGCGCCAGAGGGCAACCTTGGCGCGATGACCGGGACGCATCGCCGACACCGCATCGAGTACCTCCCGTCCGCCGCGCACCGGGCGTGCATCCAGACTGGTCAGCACGTCTCCCGGCTGCAGCCCGCCGCGCTCTGCCGGCCCACCGTGCAACACCCCAGCCACCAGCGCCCCGCCAACGTTCGGCAGGCTGAAGGCCTGGGCCAGTTCGGGCGTCAGTTCCTGGATCTCGACGCCGATCCAGCCTCGCGTGACCTGACCGTCGGCGACGATCTGCCGGAACACGTCGAGCGCGAGCGAGGCCGGGATGGCGAAGCCGATGCCGCGCGAGCCGCCGGAGTTCGAATAGATCGCCGTGTTGATGCCGACCAGCTTGCCGTCGGCATCGACCAGTGCGCCACCCGAGTTGCCCGGGTTGATCGCCGCATCGGTCTGAATGTAGTTCTCGAAGGTGTTGATG
>JBFHJY010000041.1:0-11385 GCA_041595655.1 Azoarcus sp. | reverse complement strand
CGACGGGAGGTCGAGACGGAGCAGGCCGCGCACCGCAGGGCCGGCGTTGCGCCGGATGCCGGGGCAGTCCGCACCCGCCACCGGGTGGCGGCTGAACTCCGCGAGCAGGGCGGGGATGGGCGCGGGCAGGCCGCCACAGGCGGCCCGCATGATGTCGGCGCTCATCAATGCCCCGCAGGCAAGGATGTGCGCCGCTGCCGTGCGTTACTTGACCAGTTGCGTGAGTTCGCCCGCCTTGTAGCGCGCGGCCATCCTGTCCAGCGTGACGGGCTTGATGCGGCTGGCCATGCCGGCGCTGCCGAAGGCCTCGAAACGCGCCTTGCAGACGAACTTGGCGGCTTCGCGCGCGGGCTTGTTGAACTCGCGTGGGTCGAACTTGGACGGGTTCTCGAACAGGAACCTGCGCACCGCAGCGGTCATCGCCAGACGGATGTCGGTGTCGATGTTGACCTTGCGCACGCCGAACTTGATGGCGGTCTGGATCTCCTCGACCGGCACGCCGTAGGTTTCCTTCATGTCGCCACCGTACTGGCGGATGATCTCGAGCAGTTCCTGCGGCACGCTGGAGGACCCGTGCATCACCAGATGGGTATTCGGAATGCGCGCGTGGATCTGCTTGATGCGCTCGATCGACAGGATGTCGCCGGTCGGCTTGCGCGTGAACTTGTAGGCGCCGTGGCTGGTGCCGATGGCAATTGCCAGCGCGTCGCAGTCGGTCTGCTTGACGAAGTCGGCGGCCTGTTCGGGGTCGGTCAGCAGGGCTTCGCGGTCGAGCTTGCCCTCGGCGCCGATGCCGTCTTCCTCGCCGGCCATGCCGGTCTCGAGGGAGCCGAGGCAGCCCAGTTCGGCTTCCACGGTGACGCCGATGGCATGCGAGAACTTCACCACCTCGCGCGACACGGCGACGTTGTAGTCGTAATCGGACGGGGTCTTGCCGTCTTCGAGCAGCGAGCCGTCCATCATCACGCTGGTGAAGCCGGAGCGGATCGCCGCCATGCACACGGCCGGGCTCTGGCCGTGGTCCTGGTGCATGACGACGGGGATGTGGGGGTAGGACTCGACCGCGGCGTCGATGAGGTGGCGCAGGAAGGCCTCGCCCGCATATTTACGTGCGCCAGCCGAGGCCTGCATGATCACCGGGCTGTCGCATTCGGCCGCGGCTTCCATGATGGCCTGGACCTGTTCCAGGTTGTTGACGTTGAAGGCGGGCAGGCCGTAGCCATGCTCGGCGGCATGGTCGAGGAGCTGTCGCATCGAAACGAGTGCCATGGTGCTTCTCCGTTGGGTGGCGCGTCGGGCGCGCTCGCAAGATCTTGAGGGAATTCTAGTCTTGCGGTCGTGACCTCGGCCAGCGACCGCAAAGCTTGTTTCATTGTGGCTGGAAGCGTTCTTCCAGCGCCGCGATGGCCGGCAGGGTCTTGCCTTCGAGGAACTCAAGGAAGGCACCGCCGCCGGTCGAGATGTAGCCGATGTCCTTCGCGATGCCGAACTTGGCGATTGCCGCCAGCGTGTCACCGCCGCCGGCGATCGTGAAGGCCTCGGAATGCGCGATGGCCGAGGCCATCATCTTGGTGCCGCCGGCGAACTGGTCGTATTCGAACACGCCGACCGGGCCGTTCCAGACGATGGTGCCGGCGTGCGCGATGATGTCGGTGAGCCGCGCCGAGCTCTTGGGGCCGACGTCGAGAATGCGGTCGTGCGGGCCGACGTCGCACACCGGAATGCGGTTGGCGCGTGCCAGCATGGAAACCTCGTCGGCCACGACCACGTCCACCGGCAGCGGCACTTCGGCGCCGCGCGCCTTCATCATGTCCATGATGATCTGCGCTTCCTTGACCAGCTCCGGCTCGGCCAGCGATTCACCTATGCGCTTGCCCGAAGCCAGCAGGAAGGTGTTGGCGATGCCACCGCCGACGATGAGCTGGTCGACCTTCTCGGCGAGCTTCTTCAGGATGGTCAGCTTGGTCGACACCTTGGCGCCGCCGACGATGGCCACCAGCGGGCGCTTGGGGTTGTCGGTGGCGCGCGTCAGCGCCTCGATCTCGGCGCCCATCAGCACGCCGGCGCAGGCCACCGACGCGAAGCGTGCGATGCCGTGGGTGGTGGCCTCGGCGCGGTGGGCGGTGCCAAAGGCGTCATTCACATAGACGTCGCACAATGCCGCCATCTTCTTGGCCAGCGTGACGTCGTCCTTCTTTTCGCCGACGTTGCAGCGGCAGTTCTCGAGCAGCACGATCTCGCCCGGCGCGACCTCGAAGCCGCCGTCGACCCAGTCCGTGATGAGCTTGACGGGCCTGCCGAGCAACTGGCCCAGCCGCACGGCGACCGGCATCAGCGTGTCCTCGGCGCGCACCTCGCCTTCGCTCGGGCGGCCCAGGTGGGAAGTCACCATCACCGCCGCGCCGGCATCGAGACAGTGCTGGATGGACGGGATGGAGGCGCGGATGCGCGTGTCTTCGACGATGTTGCCGGCTTCGTCCTGCGGGACGTTGAGGTCGGCGCGGATGAAGACGCGCTTGCCGGAGAGTTCGATGTCGCTGAGCTTGTTGACCTTCATGCGGATTCCGTGGGCTGGATGGATGCGCGCCCGCCCATGGCGGGCGCAGGGGCAAACTTAGCTGGCCTGCGCGACCACGCGTGCGGCGTCGAGCATGCGGCAGGAATAGCCCCACTCGTTGTCGTACCAGGCCAGCACCTTGACCAGGTTGCCGCCCATCACGCGCGTCTGCGTGGCGTCGAACACCGAGGAGTGCGAATCGTGGTTGAAGTCCGACGATACCAGCGGGTCCTCGTTGTAGCCGAGGATGCCCTTCAGGGCGCCGCGCGAGGCGTCCTTCATCAGCGCGTTGATCTCCTCGGCCGAGGTGTCGCGGCTGGCGGTGAAGGACAGGTCCACCAGCGACACGTTCATGGTCGGCACGCGCAGAGAGAAGCCGTCGAACTTGCCCTTGAGCGAGGGCAGCACCAGGCCCACGGCCTTGGCCGCGCCGGTCTTGGTGGGGATGATGTTATGCGCCGCGGCACGCGCGCGTCGCAGGTCCTTGTGGCGCACGTCCACCAGCACCTGATCGTTGGTGTAGGCGTGGATGGTGGTCATCAGGCCTTTCTCGATGCCGATGCTGTCCTGCAGCACCTTGGCCACCGGGGCGAGGCAGTTGGTGGTGCACGAGGCATTGGACACCACCGTCATGTCGGCAGTGACGACCTCGTGGTTCACGCCGTAGACGATGGTGGCATCGACGTCGTCGCCGCCCGGCGCGGAGATCAGCACCTTCTTCGCGCCCTGTTCGAGCAGCACCTGGGCCTTGGCCTTGCTGGTGTAGGCGCCGGTGCATTCGAGCAGCACGTCCACGCCCAGCGCGCCCCAGTTCACGCCTTTCGGGTCCTTGGTGGAGAAGAACGGGATGCGGTCACCGTCGATGACAAGGGCGTTGTCGCCCTCGGTCTCGACCGAAAAAGCGAAGCGGCCGTGGGTGGTGTCGTATTTGGTCAGGTGCGCGTTGGTGGCGATGTCGCCCGAGGCGTTGATGGCGACGATCTCGAACTGGTCCCGCAGACCGAGTTCGTACAGGGCGCGCAGGGTGCAGCGGCCGATACGACCATAACCATTGATCGCGACTTTGATGCTCATGCGGATTCTCCTTGTGGTTCGATGCGCCGGGCTGGCTCGTGGCCGTCCCGGCGTTGCAGTCAGGCGACGCGGATCCTGACGGCCTGGGCCACGGCCTCGGCCGTGATGCCGAAATGCTTGAACAGCTCGCCGGCCGGGGCCGATTCGCCGAAGCGGTCGAGTCCGATCACGGCGCCGTCGAGTCCGACGTACTTGTACCAGCCGTCGGTGACACCCGCTTCGACGGCCACACGCGGCACACCGGCCGGCAGCACGGAGGCTTTCCACGCCGCGTCCTGACGGTCGAAGACGTTGGTGGAGGGCATGGACACCACGCGCACTGCGATGCCCGCTTCCGCCAGCTGTTTCTGCGCGTCGATGGCCAGCGCGACTTCCGAGCCGGTGGCAAGGATCACCGCCTGCGGCGCGCCGCCAGCCGCTTCCGACAGCACGTAGCCGCCACGCCGGATGTCGCTGATCTGCTGCGCGCTGCGCGGCTGGAAGGCCAGGTTCTGACGCGAGAACAGCAGCGACGAGGGGCCGTCGGCGCGCTCGATGGCGTGCGCCCAGGCCACGGCGGATTCCACCGTGTCGCACGGACGCCATACGTCCATGTTGGGCATCAGGCGCAGCGTCGCGGCCTGTTCCACCGGCTGGTGGGTCGGGCCGTCTTCGCCCAGACCGATGGAGTCGTGGGTGAACACGAAGATCTGGCGGATCTTCATCAGCGCCGCCATGCGCAGGGCGTTGCGCGCATATTCGCTGAACATCAGGAAGGTGGCGGTGTAGGGGATCAGGCCACCATGCAGCGTGATGCCGTTGGCGATGGCCGCCATGCCGAATTCGCGTACGCCGTAGTAGATGTAGTTGCCGCCGCTGTCGCGCGAAACGCCCTTGGCGCCCGACCACAGCGTGAGGTTGGAGCCGGCCAGGTCGGCCGAGCCGCCGATCAGCTCGGGCAGCTTGGGTGCGAAGGCCTCGATGGCGTTCTGGCTGGCCTTGCGCGTCGCGATGGTCTCGGCCTTGGTGTTGATCTGTTCCAGCACGGACGCGACATGGGCGCTCCAGTCGCTCGGCAGCTCACCGGCCATGCGGCGCTCGAACTCGGCAGCCAGTTCCGGGTGGGCGGTGCGGTAGGTCTCGAACTGCGCGCTCCACTGCGCTTCGCGCGCAGCACCGGCAGCGCGGGCGTCCCAGGCAGCGTAGATGTCGGCCGGGATTTCGAACGGCGGGTGGTTCCAGCCGATGTGCTCGCGCGCGGCGGCGATCTCGGCGTCGCCGAGCGGCGCGCCATGCACGTCGTGGCCGCCCTGCTTGTTCGGTGCGCCGGCGCCGATGATGGTCTTGCAGCAGATCAGCGTGGGCTGTTCGGTGTTGGCCAGGGCCGCGCGCACGGCAGCATCCACCGCGTCGCCGTCGTGGCCCGGCACGTCGCGGATGACCTGCCAGCCATAGGCCTCGAAGCGCTTGGGCGTGTCGTCGGTGAACCAGCCTTCGACGTCGCCGTCGATGGAAATGGCGTTGTCGTCGTAGAAGGCCACCAGCTTGCCCAGGCCGAGCGTACCGGCCAGCGAGCAGGCTTCATGCGAGATGCCTTCCATCAGGCAGCCGTCGCCGAGGAAGGTGAAGGTGCGGTGATCGACGACGTCGTGACCGGGGCGGTTGAACTCGGCGGCCAGCACCTTCTCCGCGATGGCCATGCCGACGGCGTTGGTGATGCCCTGGCCGAGCGGACCGGTGGTGGTCTCGACGCCCGGCGTGTAGCCGTATTCCGGGTGGCCTGGCGTCTTGCTGTGAAGCTGACGGAAGTTCTTCAGCTCCTCGATCGGCAGGTCGTAGCCGGTCAGGTGCAGCAGCGCGTACAGCAGCATCGAGCCGTGGCCGTTGGACAGCACGAAGCGGTCGCGGTCGGCCCATTTGGGGTTGGCCGGGTTGTGGCGCAGGTGGCGACGCCATACGACTTCGGCGATCTCGGCCATGCCCATGGGTGCGCCGGGGTGACCGGACTTCGCCTTCTGCACTGCATCCATTGCGAGCGCGCGCACCGCGCCGGTCACAGGGTTGAAGGAGGGCGGGGTGACGTTGCGGGTCTGGGTCATGGCGCTGGGGGCAGGGCTCTGATGGAAAAGGCGAAATTATCGCTGAAATTGCTGCTCTGCGGTAGGGCGGCCGGGGGGCGGTCATGCCCACTTCCGGCCGCAAACCCAGTGCCGAAGCGGCTTACATGGACTTGCGCTTCTTCTCCATGAGTTTCCAGATCAGCGGGGTGAGGATGAGTTGCATGGCCAGGTCGAGCTTGCCGCCTTCGATGACGATGGTGTTGGCGCGCGACATGAAGGAGCCGGCGATCATGTTGAGGAGATAGGGAAAGTCGATGCCGCGCGGATTGGAGAAGCGGATCACCACCATCGATTCGGCCAGCGAGGGGACGTCACGCGCGATGAAGGGATTGGAGGTGTCGACCACCGGCACGCGCTGGAAGTTGATGTGGGTGCGCGTGAATTGCGGAACGATGTAATGCACGTAGTCGTGCATGCGGCGCAGGATGGTGTCCTGCACCGCCTCGGCCGAATAGCCGCGTACATGCGTGTCGCGGTGCAGCTTCTGCAACCATTCGAGGTTGATGATCGGCGCCACACCGATCAGCAGGTCGGCATGCTTGGCGATGTTGATGCCGTCGGACACGAAGCCGCCGTGCAGGCCTTCGTAGAACAGGCAGTCGGTGCCGACCGGCAGGTCGTCCCAGTCGGTGAAGGTGCCCATCGGCAGGTTCCAGCGCACCGACTGCTCTTCGTTGTGAATGTACACGCGCTTGCGCCCGATGCCCGACTCGCCGTAGCCGCGGAACAGGGCTTCGAGGTCTTCGAGCAGGTTGGCGTCGGGTCCGAAGTGACTGATGCCGCGCTCGCCGCGCGCCTCGGCCTGTTCGATCTGCTGCTTCATCTCGGCCCGCGTATAGCGATGGAAGCTGTCGCCCTCGACGACGGCGGCGTTCACGTTCTCGCGGTGGAAAATGCGCTCGAAGGTGTCCTTGACGGTCGTGGTGCCGGCGCCGGATGAACCGGTGACGGCGATGATCGGATGTTTCGCGGACATGGGGTCTTCCGTTGGTCAGGAGGCATGGGCGGCAATCCAGCCGCGCCACTGCGAGAACAGGTCGGGGTTGGCGGCGGCGATGACGCCGCGCTTGACGCCGGGCGGCGCCATCAGCGGCTGGCCGTCGAGCGCCTGGCCCACGCCGCCGGCCTCCGCAAGGATCAGCTGTCCGGCCGCGTAGTCCCACAGCATCTGGCCGCCGTGCAGATACACGTCCAGCCGACCGGCGGCAGTGAAGCACCACTCCAGCGCGCTGGAGCCGAAATTACGTTGCGAATAGAACGGCGGCTTGCGTGACAGTTGGTTGCCCAGGGCCGGGCTGACGCGCTTGAAATCGACCCCGGCGACCGCTTCGTCCAGCTCAGTCGCCGAACGGCGCAGCGGCAGGCGCGTGCCATTGAGCCACGCGCCTGAGCCCTTGGCGGCATAAAAGGACTCGTCGGTGACCGGGTTGTACACCACGCCGAAACGCGGCTCGTGATCAACCAGGTAGGCAATCGATACCGCGAAGAACGGGATGCCGTTGAGGAAGTTGGTCGTGCCGTCGATCGGATCGATGCACCACAAGCCCGGGCGACCTTCCTCCCACAGCGCCTGCTGCTGCTCCAGTGTCATCTCCTCGCCCAGCACGGGCCCTGCCAGCAGCGCCGGCAGCTCGCGCTCGAAGCGGTGCTGGGATTCGAGATCGGCCTCGCTGAACAGCGTGCCGTCCGACTTGCGGTTGCGTGAGGCGCTCAGGTAACGCGGCAGGATCACTTCGCGCGCGACTTCGCGCACCAGGGATTCGAGTGCCCGAGCCCGGGCGAGGCGATGCGAGGGGTTGGACACGGGCGCCCCGCTGGCTATGTACCAGGCCATATACTAGCACCATGGTTTCCCGCTTCTTCTCCCCAGAGCCTCTGCCGCAGGACGGATGCTTCGAGCTCCCCGAAGCGCTCGCGCATCATGCCGTGCGTGTGCTGCGCATGTCGGCGGGTGATCGCATGGTGTTGTTCGACGGTAGTGGCGACGAGGTCGAGGCCGTCCTCGAGGGCCAGGGCAAGCGCTGGTCGGCGCGGCTGGAGGTCCGCCGTGTGGTGGCGCGCGAGTCCCCGCTCCAGCTCGTGCTGGTGCAGGCGCTGGCCAGTGCCGACAAGATGGACTGGGTGGTGCAGAAGGCGGTCGAGCTGGGCGTGTCCGCCGTCATTCCTGTGCGCGCGTCGCGCAGCGTGCTAAAGCTCACCGGCGAGCGGGCCGACAAACGCGTGGCGCACTGGCGCGAGGTGGCGGTGTCGGCCTGCGAGCAGAGCGGTCGCAACCGTGTGCCGCAGGTTGCCGACATCGTCGATCTGCGCGACTACCTCGCGCAGCACCGCAACGGCCCGCAACGCCTGATTCTCGACCCTGTGGGCGGTCGTCGCCTGGCCGAACTGGGCCGGCCGGCCGGCGTTTGTCACATCCTGATCGGCCCGGAAGGCGGCTGGAGTGAAGAGGAGCTCGTGGCCTGTCAGACGGCGGGATGCGATGGCGTGACGCTGGGTCCGCGCGTGCTGCGCACCGAAACCGCGGGGCTGGCCGTGCTGGCTGCCATGCAGGCCCTGTGGGGCGATTTCTGAAAGGACGCTGAATGTTTGAATCCGCCGAGATCGGCCACAAGGTCGGCAAGTCCGAATTTCGCAAGGCCGAGGAGAAGCTGCGCACCGCGCTGCTCGATGCCCAGTATGAACTGCTCGAGTCGCGCGGCTTCTCGGTGGTGGTGCTGATCAACGGCGTCGAGGGCGCCGGCAAGGGCGACACCGTCAATCTGCTGACCAAGTGGATGGACCCCCGGCACATCGAGGTGCGCGGTTTCGACGAGCCGTCCAGCGAGGAGGCCGAGCGGCCCTACATGTGGCGCTTCTGGCGTGTACTGCCGCCGCGCGGCAAGCTGTGCGTGATGTTCGGCGACTGGTACGCCGGGGCGCTGCGCGAGCGGGTCATGAAGGACTCCGGCAAGGCGGTGTTCGAGCATCGTCAGGACGAGATCAACCGCTTCGAGGCGATGCTGGCGCGCGAGAACGTGCTGCTGGTGAAGTTGTGGTTCCACCTTTCTAAGGATGCGCAGGAGCGCCGCTTCGAGATGCTCTCGGCCGATGAGAAGACGCGCTGGCGGGTCACCGATGAAGACTGGGCGGCACACAAGCGCTACGACCGTACGCGAGAACTCGCCGAAGCCATGTTGCGCGCGACCGACAGCGCCGACGCGCCATGGCTCGTCATCGACAGCGAGGATGCCAACCACCGCGCGCTGGCGGTCGGGCGGGGCGTGCTCGAGGCCATCACCGGGCAGCTGGCGCGAACCAGCACTCCTCCGGCGCGCGAGGCCGAGCGTGCCGAGCTGCCGGAACTGCCCGACCGTCGTACTTTTCTCGATACGCTCGATCTGGCCCAGAAACTCTCGCGCAAGGATTACGACGATCAGCTCGAGCTGCTGCAGGGGCGGCTGGCCCTGCTGACGCGCGACAAGGCCTTCCGCAAGCACTCGCTGGTACTGATCTTCGAGGGCATGGACGCGGCCGGCAAGGGCGGGGCCATCCGTCGTGTCACGGGCGCGCTCGATGCGCGTCACTATCGCGTCATTCCGGTCGCGGCGCCCACCGACGAGGAGGCCGCACGCCCCTACCTGTGGCGTTTCTGGCGTCATGTGCCACGGCTGGGAAAGACGGTGATCTTCGACCGTTCCTGGTACGGTCGCGTGCTGGTCGAACGCGTCGAAGGGTTTGCCGCCGAGCCCGACTGGATGCGCGCCTATGGCGAGATCAACGATTTCGAGGAGACGCTGGAAGAGGCCGGTGCGGTGGTGATCAAGTTCTGGCTCGCCATCAGCCGTGACGAGCAGCTTGCGCGCTTCAAGGCACGCGAGCTCGAGCCGCACAAGCGCTTCAAGATCACGCCCGAGGACTGGCGCAACCGCCACAACTGGGAGGCCTACGAGGAGGCGGTGTGCGACATGATCGCGCGTACCGGGGGCGAGCGGTCGTGGAACATCGTCGAGGCCGACAACAAGCACTTCGCCCGCATCAAGGTCCTGCGCACGATCTGCGAGCGGCTCGAGTCGGTGCTTTCCGCGTAGGCCGCGCCGGCATGGCATTCCGATAGAATCACCGCATTCCGATGCAAAGGTGATGCCCGTGAGCCGCGATTCCCAGACCTCCGAAGCCCGCATCGTCGCCGCCGACGAGACGGCCGCGCAGTTCGTCGCCTGGGTGCGCGGCGCGGCGCCCTATGTGCATGCCTTCCGCAACAAGACTTTCGTGATTGCCTTCGGCGGCGAGGTGATGGCCGATCACGATCGGGCCCAGCGTTTCGCCTACGACTGCAACCTGCTGTCCGCGCTGGGTGTGCGGCTGGTGCTGGTGCATGGTGCGCGGCCGCAGATCGACGCCGAGATGACGCGGCGCGGGCTGGGACCGCAATTCCACAACGGCCTGCGCGTGACCGATGCGCAGGCGCTGGAATGCGTCAAGGTGGCGATGGCGGTGACGCGCTTCGAGGTCGAGGCACTGCTTTCGCAGGGCCTGCCCAACACCCCGATGGCCGGCAGCTACATTCGCGTCACCGGCGGCAACTTCATCACCGCGCGCCCGGTCGGTGTGGTCGATGGCGTCGATTACCAATATACCGGTGCGGTGCGCAAGATCCTCGACGAGGAGATCCGCGCCGACCTCGATCAGCAGAACGTGGTGCTGATCACGCCGCTGGGCGTGTCGCCGGCCGGCGAGATCTTCAACCTCAGCATGGAAGACGTGGCGGAAGCCGTGGCCGTCACGCTGAAGGCCGAAAAGCTGGTCTATCTGTGCGACGCGCCGGGCTTGCTCGACGAGGACGGCCAACTGATCGAATCGGTTACCGCCGACGAGGCGCAACGCGCCTTCGACGCCAACCAGGGGCTCACCGAAGACCTGCATTACTACCTGCCGGGCGCGGTCCGCGCCGTGCGCAAGGGCGTGGGCCGTGTGCATCTGATCGATCATGACAAGGACGGCGGCCTGTTGCTGGAGTTCTTCACCCATGCCGGTGTCGGCACGGTGGTGACGCGCGACCCGCTGTTCCGCATGCGTGAGGCCACCGTCGAGGACATCGGGGCACTGGTTTCGCTGATCTCGCCGCTGGAGGCTGACGGCTCGCTGGTGCGGCGCGGGCGTGAGCTGCTGGAGCAGGAGATCGAACGCTTCACGCTGGTCGAGCACGACGGCGTGCTGGTCGGTTGTGCGGCGCTGTATCCGTTCGGTGACGAGGGGTCGGCTGAACTGGCCTGCCTGGCCGTGGCCTACGAGTATCGCCGCGCCGGTCTTGGTGAGCAGTTGCTCAAGCGTCTCGAGAAGCGCGCCCGTGCCATGGGGCTGGAGCGGCTGTTCATCCTCACCACGCGCACTGCGCACTGGTTCCGCGAGCGCGGCTTCGTCGAGACCGGCCCGGAGGCGCTGCCGAAGAAGAAGCGCGAGCTGTACAACTACCAGCGGCGCTCAAAGGTGTTCGTCAAGCAGTTGTAGACGGATGGCCGTACAGGCCGCCTGTGGGGTGCGCGGCTGCTAGAATGTCTCCCACCAACGATTCACAAGAGGTAGGTCATGACCCGAATGGTCCAATGCATCAAGCTCGGCCGTGAGGCAGAAGGGCTGACGCGCCCGCCGGTGCCGGGGGCGCTTGGTCAGCGCATT
>JBFHJY010000040.1:0-11411 GCA_041595655.1 Azoarcus sp. | reverse complement strand
CTCCTGCAGCGCCGGGTTCTTGGTGTCGAGGATGCGCAGGGGATTCGAATAGAGCCTGCGTTTCGCATCCTCGTCGAGGATGTCCTTGTGTCGCTCCAGATACGCGATCAGGGCGGCGCGGTGCTCCTTGCGCTCTTCGGCGGAACCGAGCGAATTGAGCTGCAGCTCGACGTCCTCGATGCCCAGGTCGTCCCACAGGCGGGCACACATCAGGATCAGTTCGGCGTCGATGTCCGGCCCTGGAAAGTTCATCGCCTCCACCCCGATCTGGTGGAACTGGCGATAACGCCCCTTTTGTGGACGCTCGTGACGGAACATCGGCCCGTGATAGTACAGGCGCTGACCAGCACCATGCAGCAGGCCGTGCTGGATCGCGGCGCGCACGCAGGAGGCGGTGCCTTCGGGGCGCAGCGTCAGGTTTTCGCCGTTGAGGGCATCCTCGAAGGAGTACATCTCCTTCTCGACGATGTCGGTGACCTCGCCGATGGCGCGCTTGAACAACGGCGTGTGCTCGACGATGGGCAGGCGGATGGGACGGTAACCGTAGCTCCTGAGCCAGTCGCGGACGATGTCCTCGAAGTGTTCCCAGAGTTCGGCGGCGTTGGGCAGGATGTCGTTCATCCCGCGCACCGACTGAAGATTGTTCTGACTCATTGAATGTTTTCGCTGGGGCGGGTCTGCCCTGCCTTCTTCGGATATTTGTTGGCGACGTACTCGTCGACGATGGCGCGGAACTCGGCCGCGATGTTGTCACCGCGCAGGGTCACGACCTTCTCGCCATCCACATACACGGGCGCGGCCGGGCTCTCGCCGGTGCCGGGCAGCGAGATGCCGATGTTGGCGTGCTTGCTCTCGCCCGGACCGTTGACCACACAGCCCATCACCGCCAGCGTGAGGTTCTCGACGCCGTCGCGCTGCTCGCGCCATGCCGGCATCTGTTCTCGCACGTAGTTCTGGATGCCCGAGGCAAGCTCCTGGAAGAAGGTGCTGGTGGTGCGCCCGCAGCCCGGGCAGGCCGTGACCATCGGCGTGAACGCGCGCAGGCCCATCGTCTGCAGGATTTCCTGCGCTACGATGACCTCTTCGGTGCGCTTGCCGCCCGGCTCGGGCGTCAGTGACACGCGGATGGTGTCGCCGATGCCCTCCTGCAACAGCACGGCGAGCGCGGCGGTGGAAGCAACGATGCCCTTGGAGCCCATGCCGGCCTCGGTCAGACCGAGATGCAGCGGGTAGTCGCAGCGGCTCGCCAGATCGCGGTACACGGCAATCAGGTCCTGAACGCTGGAGACCTTGGCCGAGAGGATGATGCGGTTCCCCGCCAGCCCGTATTCCTCGGCCTTGGCCGCGGACTCGAGCGCGGAGACGATCAGCGCTTCGCGCATCACGGCTCCCGCATCGCGCGGCTCGGGCAGTTTGGCGTTGGCATCCATGATGCGCGCCAGCACGGACTGGTCGAGGCTGCCCCAGTTCACGCCGATGCGCACCGGCTTGTCATACTTGCAGGCGATCTCGACGATGGCCGCGAACTGGGGGTCGCGCTTGGTGCCGGCGCCGACGTTGCCGGGGTTGATGCGCAGCTTGGCCAGCGCCTCGGCGCAGGCCGGGTACCTGGTCAGCAGCGTATGACCGTTGTAGTGGAAGTCGCCGACCAGCGGCACGTCCACGTTGAGCGCCAGCAGGCGGTCGCGGATGTGCGGCACGGCCTTGGCGGCTTCTTCGTTATTGACCGTGATGCGCACCAGCTCCGAGCCGGCGCGCGCAAGTTCGGCCACCTGCATGGCGGTGCCCAGCACGTCGGCCGTATCGGTGTTGGTCATGGACTGCACCACGACGGGGGCATCGGAACCGATCGTGACTCCACCGACACGCACCTGGCGCGTGGAGCGCCGGGCTGCGCCGCGGGCGGCGTCGTCAGCAAACGTAGTCATGCGCTCACTCCACTTTCAGACGGGCAACCCCGCCGGCGGAAACATGCGGAGCAAGATCGATCTCACGGCCGGCGTGCTCCAGCCGCGCCGCACGGGCATTGCCGATGACGATGGTAAAGGGCGGCTGGCCCTGCACCACGCGCTCGGAGCCGGCGGCACTGATGCCCGCATACAGGCGTCGCTCCCGGCCGTCACGCACGTCGATCCAGGATTCTTCGGCAAGGCGGAACACCAGGCGCCCCGTATCAGCCTGCGCTTCGGGCGACGCCTCCTCTTCCGGGGCGGCGGGTTCGGGCTGAGGGACCACGGCCTGCATTTCGCCGGTGCTGGCGCTCTCCTCGGGCAATGACGACGCTTCATCGGCTGGCGGCGCTTCCGGCAGCGCGGCCGGGCTTTCCTCGGCCGGCCCCGACTCCTGCAAGCCTGACGGCTCGGGCGACGCGACGACCGGCTCCTCCATCAGTTCCACTGGCTCCACCGGCTCTACCGGCTCTGCTGTCTGTTCGGACGGCGGCATCTCGCCACCATCCCGTGACGGAGGGAAACCTTGAGCCTCGGCGCGGACTTCCGGCGCCTGACCGGCAAGCTCGGTAGCAGGCAGCGGATCGAAACCGTCGAAATACCAGGCCAGCGCCAGCCCGACCGCCGCCACCAGTGCCAGCGGCAAGGCCAGCCGACGCACACGCGAACGCTCACCGGACACCGGCAAGATGCCCTCGGCATTGGTCAGCGGCTTGAGTTCGGCCGGTGAGGCCGCTCCGACGCCCAAGCGCGCAGCGATCAGGGGCTCGACATCAACCCCCAGGTGGCGCCCGTAATTGCGCACGAACCCCCGGACGAAGGCCGGTCCCGGCAGATCATCGAAACGTTCTTCCTCGATGGCTGCAAGCTGACGCGCGGACAGCTTGAGCGCCCCCGCAGCCTCGGCCAGCGACTCGCTACGCGCCTCCCGGGCCGCACGCAGCATCGGGCCCAGCGGCGGATCCTGGCTCGGCAGGTCGTCAGCCAGCTGACTGTCCGTGTCGTGCTCATTCACTCGTATTCACCCTTCATCATCAGCAGGTACTGCGGAGAGTCCTCGAAGCGGCCTTCGAGTTGCGCTGCGTAACTGGCCTCCGCACTGCGGTTGCCCAGCTTGCGCTCGACACGCAGGCCAAGCCACACCGACTCGGCGGTCGGCTCCGTCTGGCGGTGCAGTGCCACGAGGATGCGCTGCGCGGTCGGATAATCGCCCCGACGGTAGGAAACGTCGGCAAGCCCGAACTGCGCCGCGAGATTCTCCGGGTCGAGCGCGAGCGCCCGACGGAAACGCGTTTCGGCAAGATCGAACTCACCCTGCCGCATGTGGCACAGCCCGGCGTTGGTCTGCGGACGGGACGGAAAGCGGTAATAGGGATTGCGGGATGCGATCTCGAGCCTGCGCAGACCATCCTCGGCATCACCGTTCAGACACTGGAACCAGCCATAGCTGTTATTGAAATCCGGATCGTTCGGCGCCGCAGCGAGCGCTTGCAGAAAATTCTCGCGGGCCGCCGGAATATCGTCGATGAACATGTACACCAATCCCATCAGGTGATAGGCCGGCGCATAGCCCGCACGATGCATCAGCGCCACGCGGGCTTCGTCCAGAGCCACGTCATAGCGGCCCACTTCGAAATAGGCGGTGCCAAGCTCGACGTGAACCTTGGCGCCCCGCTCCGACTCGTTGGCCGGAGGAAGGTCGAGCAGCGGACGATCTGCTGCGGGCGTCCCGGCGCCGGAACCTCCAGCACCTCCCATGTCCGCACAACCAGCCAGCAGCACGGCCGCACAGACCATAATCAGCAAGTACATCCGCTTCATCGACACCCCCATCATGAGTTGATCAGCCGCAGCGTACGCCGGGTCCGATCCTGCACCTGGCCGGCCAGCTGGCCGCAGGCCGCATCCACGTCGTCACCTCGCGTCTTGCGGGTGGTGGTGACGATACCTGCATCGATCAGGATCGCGGCGAAACGCTTGATGCGCTCCGCCGGCGAGCGCGTGAAGCCGGAACCCGGGAACGGATTGAACGGTATCAGATTGAACTTGCACGGCACGTCGCGCACCAGCGCGAC
Organism: Azoarcus sp.; assembly: GCA_041595655.1. GTDB lineage: Bacteria > Pseudomonadota > Gammaproteobacteria > Burkholderiales > Rhodocyclaceae > Pseudazoarcus. Next base: position 7,387 of record JBFHJY010000040.1, on the reverse strand, counting down.
GAGCTGCCGCGCATGCTCGTCCGTGTCATTGACGCCGTCGAGCATGACGTATTCGAAGGTAATGAAGTCGCGCGGGGCACGCTCCAGATAGCGCTGACATGCCGCCATCAGCTCGACCAGAGGATATTTCTGGTTGATCGGAACCAGTTCGTCGCGCAGCGCATCGTTGGGCGCGTGCAGGGACACCGCCAACGCCACCGGACATTCGTCGCGCAGCCTGTCCATGGCCGGCACGATACCCGAGGTCGACACGGTCACGCGGCGACGCGACAGACCGTAGGCGTTGTCATCGAGCATCACGCGGAGCGCGGTGACGACGTTGTCGAAATTGGTCAGCGGCTCGCCCATGCCCATCATCACCACATTGCTGATGATGCGGCCATTGTCCTTCTCCCCGGCAGCCAGATCCGGAGCGGCTTCACGCGCAGCACCGAGCAGGCGGTTGGCCAGCCACAGCTGACCGATGATCTCGCCGGCCGACAGGTTGCGGTTGAAGCCCTGCTTGCCGGTCGAGCAGAACGCGCAGTCGAGTGCGCAGCCGGCCTGCGAGGACACGCACAGCGTGCCGCGGCTGGTCTCGGGAATGAACACCGTCTCGACCGCATTGCCCTGCCCCACGTCGAGCAGCCACTTGCGCGTGCCGTCGGTGGAAACGCTGTCGCGCACCGCCTGCGGCGCACGGATCACGGCCAGCTCCCTGAGCTTGGCGCGCAACGACTTCGCGACGTCGGTCATGGCGTCGAAGTCGTCGCAGCCTTCACGATGGATCCAGCGCATCACCTGGCGCGCGCGGAAAGGCTTCTCGCCCAGCCCGGCGAACCAGGCGACGAGACCGTCGCTGTCGAAATCGAGGAGATTGACCGGGGTCGTCATGAGTCAGGGAGAAGCCGGCACGCCAAAGCCGTGCCCGCCTTCATCCTCAGCGGGAGTGAACGTCGAGACCGGGGAAGAAGAACGCCACTTCGGCCGCCGCGGTTTCCGGCGCATCCGAGCCATGTACGGCGTTGGCGTCGATGGAGTCCGCGAAATCGGCGCGAATGGTGCCCGGCTCGGCCTTCTTCGGGTCGGTTGCGCCCATCAGGTCACGGTTTTTGGCAATGGCGTTCTCGCCTTCCAGCGCCTGCACCATGACCGGGCCGGAGATCATGAACGACACCAGATCCTTGAAGAACGGACGCTCCTTATGCACGGCGTAGAACTGGGCTGCCTCACGCTCGGAAAGATGCATCATGCGGGCGGCAACGACCTTCAGGCCGGCGCCCTCGAAGCGCTGATAGATCTGGCCGATCACGTTTTTGGCGACGGCGTCGGGCTTGATGATGGAAAGGGTGCGTTCGATGGCCATGCGGGATCTCCGGTTAGCTGAACTGTCGCGGACGACAGAGGATGTGGATAAAGCCCTGTAGTTTATCAGTGATGCCCGCCTTTCTCACGTGATTCGGTTGCCGCTCAGCCATCCTCCGGCACGAAGCCGGCCGCCTGATAGACGTCGCGCAACAACTCCTCTCCGATGCGCCGGGCCGCGCTGCGATGAACCGGCAGCAGCGCACGCCGGAAGGCCGCGCGCTCTTCCGGAGCAAGCTCGTGGATCTCGGTTGTTCCGGCAGCGCGTATCGCCTCCAGCGCCGCCATGTTCTCTTCGCGCGCAATCCGGTTGGCATAGTTCGTCGCTTCGCGCATGGCGCGCTCGAGATCCCGCCGCAGGCTGCGCGGCAGACTGTCCCAGAAGCGCTTGTTGACGATCACCGCGTAACCGAGATAACCGTGCTCGGTCAACGCAAGATGCGACTGCACCTCGTGCATGCGCTGCGTGTAGAGATTGGAATGCGGGTTTTCGGTGCCGTCGACCACGCCCACGCGCAGTGCCTCATAGGCATCTGAGAACGCCATCATGTGCGGCACGGCACCCAGCGCCAGCATCTGCTCCTCGATCACGCGCGAGGACTGGATGCGCATGCGCTTGCCGGCGAGATCCTCGGGCCGCCGGATCGGCCCATTGGCCGAAAACGACTTGAATCCATTGTCCCAGAAGGCGAGCCCCTTGATGCCGCGCGGCTCCAGCAACTCAAACAGGCGTTCACCGACCTCCCCTTCGGTGACCGCCCGCAACGCCGCCCGGTCCCCGAAGATGTATGGCAAATCGAACAACTCGAAAGCCGTGGCGCCGAGCACACTGAACTTGGCCAGCGAGGGGGCCAGCATCTGCACCGCACCGAGTTGCAGGGCTTCCATCTCCTCGCGATCGGCATACAGCGTGCTGTTGGCATAGACCTCCACCCTCACCCGGCCGTCCGTGAGTTCGTGCGCACGGCGCGCGAAGAACTCCGCCGCCTTGCCCTTCGGTGCATCCGGTGCCACAACGTGGCTGAAACGGATGATGATCGGCTCATCCGCCCATGCCGGAGACAGCGCGCAACCGAAACACATGGACAACAACAACGGCATGAGATATTTCACTGCTTTGCCTCCCGCGACCCGCCGGCCGCACAATGTCAGCAAAATCGGCCAACGCACACGAACGAATGGACACCCGCCCCCAGCCCGCCAGCCAGGCCCAGCACTGGCTCTCGCGCCTGCCCTACGCGGCGCTGGTCCTGTTCGTGCTGCTGATCGGCGCACTGATCTGGCTGACCCAGCTGCATGACGAGGACAGCCAGCGCCACTCACTGATCAGCGATGCACTGTGGATGGAACAGAGCCTGCAGTTTCAGCTCGATCGCAACGCAGCCCAACTCGCACAGCTCGGTCCGGAGCTGGTCGCCAGCGAGATATCCACCCAGACCGACGCGCGCCTGCGTCAGTTGCTGCGCGCCGACAACGGTCTGACGCGGGTCATCTGGCTGGACCGTGACGGCAACATCCTGAGCATGCTGCCGTCGCTGTCGGAGCCCTCCACGCCCGACGGTCGGAGGGCCCTGCAAGCGGTAATCGACCCCGATCTGTCCCGCCTCGCCGCCACGGTCGGCCGCCCGGTTTATGGCCCGATCTACCCGGCCGCATCGGGTGGTCACCAGTTCGAGGTGCATATCCCGGCCATCTCGGATGCGGGCCTGCTCGGCATCAGCATCGGAGTTTACTCCCTCGAAGGCCTGCTCGCGCGCGAGCTGCCGTGGTGGTTTACCGAGAAATACCGCGTCAGCGTGATGGACTCAGAAGGGAACGAGGTGACCACGCGCTCGCGCGCCGCACCGCTATCGAACGCTCACACCCACACCATGACCTTCGATCCGCCCGGGCATGGACTGACGCTGCAGATCACCGCCTATGCGGGTGAGATCCGCTGGATTCCGGCCCTGCTGATGACCTCCATCCTGGCACTGGCCGCCATCCTGCTGTGGAGCTTCTGGCAGCTGCGACTGCAGCTCAAACGGCGGCTGGCGGCCGAGGCGGCGCTGCGCGGCGAGACGCTGTTCCGCAAGGCGATGGAGGACTCGCTGCTCACCGGCCTGCGGGCCCGCGACCTGACCGGCCGCATCACCTACGTCAACCCGGCCTTCTGCAACATGGTCGGCTTCAGCGCCCAGGAGCTCATCGGCCTGCGCCCCCCCATGCCCTACTGGCACCCCGAGCACATCGAGCGTCTGCAGGAAATCCACGACATGATCCTGTCCGGCCAGGGTCCGCGCGCCGGCGTCGAGGTCAAGCTGCGGCGCAAGAACGGCGACGCTCTCGACGCCCTGATCTTCGAAGCGCCGCTGATCGACGCCTCCGGCCGCCAGACCGGCTGGATGGGCTCGATCATGGACATCACCGAGCGCAAACGCGCACGCGAACTGGCGCGTCAGCAGGACGAACGCCTGCAGGCCACCTCGCGCCTGATCACCATGGGCGAGATGGCCTCGACGCTGGCGCACGAACTGAATCAGCCGCTTGCCGCCATCAGCACCTACAATAGCGGCTGCCTCAACCTCCTGACGGAAGGCGCGACGGACATCGACGAACTGCGTGACGTTCACGAGAAGATCGCCCGTCAGGCCTACCGCGCAGCAGCCATCATCCACCGCGTACATGACTTCGTGCGCCGCTCCGAACCCAAGCGCGAACGCATCGCACTCAACGACGTCGTACGCGAAGCCGTCGAACTGATGGATGCCGACGCCCGCAAACGCCAGATGCGCATCGTGCTGCATCTGGCGCCGGGTCTGCCGACACTGGCTGCCGACCCTGTGATGATCGAGCAGCTCGTCGTCAATCTGGTGCGCAACGGCATGGATGCGGTCGCCCCCCTGCCCGCCGACCGCCGCATCATCAGCGTGACCACGCAGGAAAGGAACGGCAACCTCATCCTGCGCGTGGCCGACCGCGGCCCCGGCATCCCTCCCGAACAGGCCCGCCGCCTGTTCGAACCCTTCTTCTCGACCAAGGAAGAAGGCATGGGCATGGGGCTCAACATCTGCCGCTCCATCGCGGAACTGCATCGCGGCCGCCTGAGCTTCGAGGCCGGCCCTGACGGCGGCGCCGTCTTCATTCTCACCCTACCTGTCGAAATGGAACCCGCAACGGCATGAATACACCCTGCGTTCACATCGTCGATGACGACGAAGCCATCCGCGACGCCCTGCAATGGCTGCTCAAGACCCGCAAGATTCCCTGCACCACCTGGCCCAGCGCCGAGGAATTCCTCGACGCCATCGGCCCCGACTGGGCCGGCTGCGTGGCGCTCGACATCCGCATGGAAGGCATGAGCGGACTGGAGTGCTTCGACGTGCTGCGTGCACGCGGCAACACCTTGCCGGTGATCTTCATTACGGGCCATGGTGACGTGCCGATGGCCGTCGCCGCGCTCAAGAACGGCGCCCACGACTTCATCGAAAAACCCTTCAACGATGGCGACCTGATCGCGGTGATCCAGCACGCCATGGAGGCCGATGCCGCACACCGCCACGCCCAGAGCGCCAGTCAGGCCGTGAGCGAACGCCTCACCCTGCTCACCGCGCGTGAGCGGGAGGTCATGAACCTGATCCTCGAGGGCAAGTACAACAAGGTCATCGCCGACGAACTCAACATCTCGATGCGCACCGTCGAGGCCCATCGCTCACGCATCTTCGAGAAGATGTCGGTGCGCTCGGCCGTCGAACTGGCTCAGATGCTGAAAGGGGTCAGCCTCTGACCCAGGCGGGGCGCACGCCGGCCTCTCCGGCGGCGCACGCCGCTTCGGGCGCGACCCCGACGCCGGCGATCCACACCGGCTCGCCGTCCAGATACAGCACCGGCAGATGCCCGCGCAACCACGCCGGCACGCCGGCCTCCTGGCACAGGTTCTTGAACGTATGTCGTGGCCGCCCCGCGGCGGTGCGCATGCGCAGCCCCTCGCGGCGCACATCGAATACCACTTCGCCCGCTGCATGCAGGCGGGCAGCACTCACCCCCTCACCACAGACGTCGACCAACGTCAGCCGACCGCCGCCCCACGGCATGTCCTGCCCGCCCTGCCAGCACAAGGGGCCCGGCGGCGGCCCCAGCTCACACTCGACCCACACTTCTCCCCGATGCATGCAGCACACGGCTGCGCCGAGCGGCAGATGGAGGGAGGACACTCGGCTGTCACGCAGCTGACGGGCCGCCTCGATCAGGCGCGCACGCGGCGGAGCATCAAGGCCCAGCGCGTGGATGCGACTGCGGAGCAGATTGCGCAGGCGCGGCTCGGGCAGCGCGCGCAGGGCGTCCACACGCAGACGCTCGCCGCCGCACGCCGCTGCATCGATGGCGGCAAGCTCCTCGAGCAGCGCATCGGCCTCCCGAAAATTGACGGCCGAGCGCGCGAGCATCGCCGAGGCGGCAGGAAAGGCCGTTTCGATTCGCGGGAGGATGTCGTGACGCAGGAAATTGCGGACGTGACGCGGGTCGGCGTTGCTCTCGTCCTCGACCCACTCCAGCCCGTGCGTTCGTGCATGAGCCAGAATTTCCGCCCGCCCCGCCCCAAGCAGCGGGCGCAGCCGCCCCGGCTCGATGGCGGCCATCGCTGCAGCCCCGCGCACACCGGCTCCACGCAAGAGGCGGAAGAGAACCGTTTCGGCCTGATCGTCCTGGTGATGCCCGAACACCCGCCAATCGGCCGGCACTCCGGCGAGCGCGGCATGGCGGGCCGCACGCGCGGCCGCCTCCAGCCCGTCCGGTTGAGCACGCCCGACGATCACGTACAGCGGCGTAAACGGGACATCGAGCCCATCGCAAAGGCTCGCGCAATGTTCGAGCCAGCGCCCGGCATGCGGACTGAGTCCGTGATGCACATGCGCGGCGGACAAAGAAAAGCCGGTCTCGGAACGCAGACCGGCCAGCACATGCAGAAGTACGACAGAGTCGACGCCGCCTGAGAGCGCCACGCACAGACGGCTGCCGTGACCGACGCCGGCCTCCGCCAGCACCGCCGCAACCCGTGCGGCGAGCGACGCATCAGGCAGCGCCGAGGTCCTTGAAGCGACCATAGCTCATCAGGCGTTCGAAGCGACGTTCGACGAGCTCCTCTGTGGTCAGGTCCGAAACCTGTCGCAGAGCTTCCTGCAGCGCCTTGTGCAGACGCGCGGCCATGCCGGCATGATCGCGATGGGCGCCACCGACCGGCTCGGGCACGACGGTGTCGATAAGCCCCAACCCGTGCAGACGCTCCGCCGTGATCCCCATGGCCTCGGCTGCGACGGAGGCCTTTTCGGCGCTCTTCCACAGGATCGACGCACAGCCTTCGGGGGAGATGACCGAGTAGGTCGAGTGCTGCAGCATCAACACCTGGTCAGCCACGGCGATGGCCAAGGCACCGCCGGAACCGCCTTCGCCGATCACGGTGGAGATGATCGGCACCTTGAGCTCGGCCATCACGTACAGATTGCGGCCAATGGCCTCCGACTGACCGCGCTCCTCGGCGCCGATGCCGGGATAGGCGCCGGGGGTGTCCACGAAAGTGAAGATCGGCAGATTGAACTTCTCGGCCATGCGCATCAGGCGCAGCGCCTTGCGGTAGCCCTCGGGACGCGGCATGCCGAAATTACGCGCGATCTTCTCCTTGGTGTCTCGCCCCTTCTGGTGACCGATCACCATGCAGGCCAGCCCGTTGAAGCGCCCGAGACCGCCGACGACGGCCTTGTCATCGGCATAGGAGCGGTCGCCGTGCAATTCCTGGAAATCGGTGAACATGTGCTGCATGTAATCGAGCGTATAGGGTCGCTGCGGATGGCGCGCGACCTGCGAGATCTGCCACGGCTGCAGCTTGGCGTAGAGGTCGCGCGTGAGCGACTCGCTCTTCTTCTCCAGCCGCGCGATCTCGCCCGAGATGTCGACGGCCGGATCGTCCTGCACGAAGCGCAGTTGCGCGATTTTCTCCTCGAGTTCGGCAATCGGCCGTTCGAACTCCAGAAAGGTCGTTTTCATCATCGCTGCCCCAGCATGTCCGGTT
>JBFHJY010000039.1:0-11438 GCA_041595655.1 Azoarcus sp. | reverse complement strand
GATGATGCGCGGACTCGGCGAGAACATGCGCGACTCATGCACCTTCTTGATGAACTGCTTGATCATCTGCTCGGTGACGACGAAGTCGGCAATGACGCCGTCCTTCATCGGCCGGATCGCCGTGATGTTGCCCGGCGTCTTGCCCAGCATGAGCTTGGCGGCCGCACCGACCGCCTGGATCGTGCGCTTGGCGTTGGGGCCACCCTCGGTACGGATGGCGACCACGGAAGGCTCATCGAGGACGATGCCCTTGCCACGAACGTAGATCAGCGTGTTTGCCGTGCCGAGGTCGATGGCCAGATCGCTGGAAAAATAGGAACGCAGAAGACCGAACATTGAGGGTTCCGTAACCGGTACAGGGATGTGCCGGGGAAGGCGCAGATCAGCGCCACTCCCAAGCAGGATAAGGGCGAAAGCCGGTATGATACTCTACAACTTCCCGCCGTTTGAACAGCGTTTCATTTCATCTCATGTCACTCTCGATCGAAGATATCCACAAGATCGCCACCCTGGCGCGCATCGAACTTTCGGGCAATGACGCCGAAGCCACGCTGGGCAAGCTCAACGGCATCTTCGGACTGATCGAGCAGATGCAGGCGGTGAACACCGACGGTGTCGAACCGATGAGCCATCCGCAGGAATGCGCCCAGCGCCTGCGCGAAGATCGCGTCACCGAAAGCGACCGCCGCGACGCCTTCCAGCGCGTCGCGCCGCAGACCGAGGCCGGGCTGTATCTCGTGCCCAAGGTCATCGAATAACCAGCGCCTCGCGCACATCGCTCCCGCCATGATCCACGCCAGCCTTGCCGAACTGCGCGCAGCCCTCGACGCGCGCACCATCTCCAGCGTCGAACTCGCCACGCTGTTCCTCGACCGCATCGACCGCCTAGACGGCCAGCTCAACGCCTTCATCACCGTCGACCGCGAGGGCGCGCTGCGCGACGCCGCGGCCGCCGATGCGGCGATTGCCGCCGGCACGGCCGGCCCGCTGACCGGCATCCCGCTGGCGCACAAGGACGTGTTCTGCACCGAAGGCATGCTCACCACCTGCGCCTCGAAGATGCTCACCAACTTCGTCAGCCCCTACGACGCGCATGTGGTCGCCAGACTGCGCGAAGCCGGCACGGTGATGCTGGGCAAGACCAACATGGACGAGTTCGCGATGGGCTCCTCCAACGAGAATTCGCACTTCGGCGCCACCCGCAACCCGTGGGACGTGTCGCGCATTCCCGGCGGCTCCTCGGGCGGCTCGGCCGCGGCCGTGGCCGCGCGGCTGACGCCGTTTGCCACCGGCACCGACACCGGCGGCTCGGTGCGCCAGCCCGCCGCGATGACCGGCGTCACCGGCATCAAGCCCACCTACGGGGTGTGCAGCCGCTACGGCATGATCGCCTACGCCTCTTCCTTCGATCAGGCCGGCGTGTTCGCCGCTTCGGCCGAGGACTGCGCGCTGGTACTGACCGCCATGGCGGGTTTCGACGAACGCGACTCGACCAGCGTCGAGCGTCCGGCCGAGGACTATTCGCGTGAGATCCGTGCGGACAAGCCACTCACCGGCCTGCGTATCGGCCTGCCCAAGGAGTTCTTCGGCGAGGGCATGGCCGACGACGTTCGTGCCGCGGTCGAAACCGCAGTCGAGCAATACCGCGCGCTCGGCGCCACCACCGTCGAGGTGTCGCTGCCCAACGCACAGCTGTCGATCCCCGCCTACTACGTGCTCGCGCCGGCCGAGGCGTCGAGCAACCTGTCGCGCTTTGACGGTGTGCGCTACGGCCACCGCGCCGCCGAGTACGGCGACCTCGACGACATGTACCGCAAGACCCGCGCCGAAGGCTTCGGCGCCGAGGTCAAGCGGCGCATCCTGGTCGGCGCCTATGTGCTGTCGCATGGCTATTACGACGCCTACTACCTCAAGGCGCAGAAGCTGCGCCGCCTGATCGCCGACGACTTCGCGAAGGCCTTCGAAGCCTGCGACGTCATCGCCGGCCCGGTCAGCCCGACTACCGCCTGGAAGATCGGCGAGAAGAGCGACGACCCGGTGCAGATGTATTTGTCCGACATCTTCACGCTGGCCGTAAACCTCGCCGGCCTGCCCGGCCTGTCGCTGCCCGCAGGCTTCGGCGCCGGCGATCTGCCGGTCGGCCTGCAGCTGATCGGCAACCATTTCGACGAAGCCCGCCTGCTCAACGTGGCCCACCGCTACCAGCAGGTCACCGACTGGCACCAGCGCCGCCCGGCGCTGGCCGAATGAACGAGTCCCCCGCCATGAGCCGTACTGATTGGGAAGTGGTCATCGGACTGGAAGTCCATGCCCAGCTCACCACCGCCTCCAAGATCTTTTCCGGCGCCTCGACCGCCTTCGGCGCCGAGCCCAACCGGCAGGCCAGCGCCGTGGACATCGCGCTGCCGGGCGTGCTGCCGGTGCTCAACCGCGGCGCGGTCGAACGTGCCATCCGCTTCGGCCTGGCCATCGGCGCGCACGTGGCACCAAAGAGCGTTTTCGCGCGCAAGAACTACTTCTACCCCGACCTTCCCAAGGGCTACCAGATCAGCCAGATGGAGCTGCCGGTGGTGCAGGGCGGCGCGATCACGATCCGCGTCGGCGAAGGTGAAAATGCGTACGAGAAAACGGTGACCCTCACCCGCGCGCACCTGGAGGAGGACGCCGGCAAGAGCCTGCACGAAGACTTCCACGGCATGAGCGGCATCGATCTCAACCGCGCCGGCACGCCGCTGCTGGAGATCGTGTCCGAGCCCGACATGCGCTCGTCGAGTGAGGCCGTGGCCTACGCCCGCGCGCTGCACGCACTGGTGCGCTGGATCGAGATCTGCGACGGCAACATGCAGGAAGGCTCTTTCCGCTGCGACGCCAACGTCTCCGTGCGTCGCCCCGGCGGGCCGCTTGGCACGCGGCGCGAGATCAAGAACCTGAACTCCTTCCGCTTCCTGCAGCAGGCCATCGACTACGAGGTGCAGTGGCAGATCGAGCGGCTCGAGGACGGCGGCACCATCCAGCAGGCCACCGTGCTGTTCGACCCGGACAGCGGCGAGACACGCGTCATGCGCACCAAGGAAGACGCGCACGATTACCGCTACTTCCCCGACCCCGACCTGCTGCCGCTGATGATCCCGCAGCAGTGGATGGACGAAGTCGGCGCGGCCATGCCCGAGTTGCCCGAAGCCATGAAGGCGCGCTTCATCAGCGAATTCGGCCTGTCGGCCTACGATGCGGCCACGCTGACCGCCTCGCGCGAAGTCGCGGCCTTCTTCCAGGCCACGGTCGACGCGGCAGGTAGCGCCAACGCCAAGACCTGCGCCAACTGGGTCATGGGCGATCTGGCCGCACGCCTGAACAAGCCGGATCTGGACATCAGCGAGACGCCGGTGTCGGCCGCGCAGATCGCCGGCCTGGTACAACGCATTGCCGACAACACAATCTCTAACAGCATCGGCAGGAAGGTCTTCGATACGCTTTGGAACGGCGAGGGCGCCAGCGCCGACGAGATCATCGAAGCGCAGGGCCTCAAGCAGGTCACCGACTCGGGCGCCATCGAGGCCATGATCGACGAGGTGCTCGCCGCCAACCAGAAGTCGGTTGAGGAATTCCGTGCCGGCAAGGACAAGGCCTTCAACGCCCTGGTCGGCCAGGTCATGAAGGCCAGCCGCGGCAAGGCCAATCCGGCTCAGGTCAATGAAATCCTGAGGCGCAAGCTCGGCGCCTGAAGAGGAGAGCTGCCATGCGACGCATTTCTGCCATCTGCCTGACAATTGCTGCCGGTACCGCACTGGCCAGCCCGATTCCACCGGACATGCCGCAACCGGATGCCGGGCTGTGGGAGATGAAGACTGCAATCGCCGAAATGGGCGGCATGGCAATGACCCTGGAAAGTTGCATGGGCGGCAGCGTCGAGGAGTTGCTGCAGCGCCCCGAAGTCGACAACGCCAACTGCTCGGACATGAAGATCGACTACGCGGACAACCGCATGACGGCGCGCGCCACGTGCACCATCGAGGGCTCGCGCGCCGAAATGGTGTCGGACTTCACCGGAGACTTCCGCCGCGCCTACCAGGGCGAAGTGCGCACCACCTTCAACCCGCCTCTGCACGGCATGCAGCAGACCACCACCAAGGTCGAAGGCCGCTGGGTGGCGCCAGACTGCCTGCCCGGCCAGAAACCCGGCGATTCACGCATGAAGGGTGGCATCAACGTGCCGGGCCTGGGCAACATCGACCTCGACGCGATGATGAAGAACATCCCGGGCATGCAGCGCTGAATCGACAAAACTGTCGCCGTTTTTGAGTCAAGTCAATCACCGTCTGCTAATTTAAGGGCATTCTGGTGCGGTCAGTCACGACCGCAAGCCGCCAGGCGGCGGGAGAATGCATGTCCCCACTCATTGATCTTGTCGAATCCATCGGCGACCAGAACGCCCTGGCTCTGGGCGGACTGGTGGTCGGCGCACTGTTCGGCTTCTTCGCCCAACGCTCGCGCTTCTGCCTGCGCGCCGCGGTGATCGAGGTCGCTCGCGGCCAGCTCGGCGGCAAGCTCGCCGTGTGGCTGTTCGCCTTCTCGGCCGCAGTGGTCACGACGCAGCTGCTGGCACTGCTCGGGGAGTTCGACACCGCCAACGTACGCCAGCTCGCCAGCCGCGGCAGTCTGTCCGGCGCGCTCATCGGCGGGCTGATGTTCGGCGCCGGCATGATCCTCGCCCGCGGCTGCTCGAGCCGTCTTCTCGTACTCGCCGCCAATGGCAACCTGCGTGCGCTGCTGTCCGGTCTGATCTTCGCCGTCACGGCCCAGGCCTCGATGGGCGGCGTCCTCGCTCCCGCGCGCGAAACCCTGGGCAATCTGTGGACCATCGACGGCGGCCATGCCCGTGACCTGCTGGCATTGACCGGCATGGGCAACGATGGCGGGCTGGTTTTTGGCCTGATCTGGCTGGCGGCCGGCATGTTCTTCGCGTTGCGCGCGCGCATCCCGCTGTGGGGCTGGGTCGGCGGCATCGGCTGCGGCGTGATGGTGGCCGCGGCCTGGTGGTACAACTTCGCGCTGTCGCAGATCACCTTCGAACCGACCGCGGTGAAGAGCCTTTCCTTCACGGGTCCCGCCGCCGACATGCTGATGCTGGTGCTCTCGCCGCTCGGCCAGCCCCTGAACTTCGACCACGGCATGGTGCCCGGCGTGTTCATCGGCTCCTTCGCCGCCGCCTGGTTTGCACGCGAGCTCAAGCTCGAGGGGTTCCAGGGCGGCGCCGCCATGCGGCGCTACATCGTCGGCGCCCTGCTGATGGGTTTCGGCGGCATGCTCGCCGGTGGCTGCGCAGTGGGTGCAGGCGTTTCCGGTGCCGCGGTGTTCGCGGTCACCGCGTGGGTCACGCTGTGCGGCATGTGGGCCGGTGCGGCGCTGACCGACTGGCTGGTCGATCGCCGTGGCGCCGCCGCCGAGGCGCCGGCGGTCAGCCCGGCGCACCCCTGAGCGGACGGCACCTGGCCCTATAATCGGGCATTCCCCTGCAAGGACTTCCCCGCATGTGCCAGCTGCTCGGCATGAACTGCAACGTCCCGACGGACATCTGCTTTTCCTTTACCGGCTTTCGCGCGCGCGGCGGCCTGACCGACCACCACCGCGACGGGTGGGGCATTGCCTTCTTCGAGGGGCGCGGCGTACGCGTCTTCCTCGACCCTCAGCCGAGCGCGGATTCGCCGGTGGCGGAGCTGGTGCATCAATATCCGATCCGCTCGCTCAACGTCATCGCGCACATCCGAAAGGCCACCCAGGGAGATATCCGGCTCGACAACACCCACCCGTTCCAGCGCGAGCTGTGGGGCCGCTACTGGATCTTCGCGCACAACGGCAACCTGCTCGACTACGCGCCGCGGCTCAGCGGGCGCTTCCTGCCGGTCGGCAACACGGATTCGGAACGCGCCTTCTGCCACATCCTGCAGACGCTGGCCGAGCGCTTTCCGGACGGCCCGCCCGACGCGCACACGCTGCACGCGACGCTGCGCGAGCTGTCCGTCACGATCGGCCGCCACGGCGAGTTCAACTTCCTGCTGTCGAACGGCGAACGACTGTTCGCGCACTGCTCGACGCGCCTCAGCTACATCGTCCGGCGCGCACCATTCGCCACCGCCCACCTGTCCGATCAGGACGTGAGCGTCGATTTCAGCAACGTCACCACGCCGGACGACCGCGTCGCGGTGATCGCCACCCTGCCGCTGACCGACAACGAGGAATGGACCACGATCGAGCCCGGCACGCTGCTGTGCTTCTCTCACGGGGAACCGGAAATGCTCGGTGACGTGCGCACCGTGGCTCATCCTTGCTGATCCGGCGCCCGCAATCATGACGTTATAATCATGACCGCCTCCTTCCACCGGTGATGCCATGGCCTGCCCACTCTGCGACGCCCACTCCGAACGCATTCTCTGGCAGGACACCGATTGCCGCGTGATCCGCGTCGATGATCCCGACTACCCGGGCTTCTGTCGCGTGATCTGGAATGCGCACGTGGCCGAGATGACCGACCTGTCATCCGCGCAGCGCATGCATCTGATGAACGTGGTGTTCGCCACCGAGCAGGTGCTGCGCGACATCATGCGACCGCACAAGATCAATCTCGCCAGCCTGGGCAACCAGGTGCCTCATCTGCACTGGCACGTCATCGCACGCCAGCGCGACGACCGGCATTTCCCGCAGCCGGTCTGGGCAAATCCCGAACGCGCAGCCGTGGCGCAGCCCGCGCCGGACGACGCCACGCTCGCCGCCGCACTGGCACGCCAACTCGACCGCTGAAACGGAGGCGCCATGTCGCACTTCACCCTCCGGGAATGCCTCGCCGGCCTGGACGATCTGGGCGGCAAGGATGCGGCGGAGCTGCACACCCTGTTCGACGGCATGCTCGATGCGCTGCTCGCCACCACACCGCCGTCCCGCTTGCATCTGGACGTGCTCGAACGCATGCGCGAACCGCTCGAGCGTGCGCTCGGCACTCGGGCGCGGCAGGAGTGTGAACGTCCGGTCGCACCCGGCACGGTCGAGGATGGCGTTCTGCTGCGGATCGTCGCCACCTGGAACAGGATGGGCGACGCCTACGCGCTCGTCACCGGCGACACCGGACTCGGCAACACGGCCGGCATGCATGCCCTGCTGGCCCAGCGCCGCACCGATTGCCGCGCGCGTGCCGTCTTCGAGTACATGCGTGCGCACCGTGCCGCTGCACCCGGCCTGTGGAGGGCGCTGCATGAAAGCCTGCTCGATGCCGAAGCCCGCGGGCTCGCCTGGACGCGCGTTTCCGATCCGCTCAACCCGTGGAAGGCACAGAGCGCCGCCGAGGCACATACCACGCTGCTGCTGGTGGACCTGTCGAGCCCGTTCAGCCGCTCACCGCGTGAATTCGACCAGATCCGGCATTGCGCGCTTCACTTCGCTCCGCACTGCAGACTGCTGCCGGAAGAAGGCGATTCCGCCAGCGCTCCGCCGGCCGCCTACGGCATCGATCTGCATGCCGACCACGGCATGCGCCCGATGGCGACAATGTCCGGCCTGCAGCACCTCCGTCACCTGGACGGCCTGCAATTATCCGAACGCTTCCGCGAAGCCATTGCCCGAATCCGCCAGCAACAGAGCGCCAGCGCGCTCGGACTCGGCCGCTCTGTCGGCGTGGAGGAAGCCGTCCGCCTGCTGCTGTCGCTGTACCGTCCATGGGTGCGTGGCGTATCCCAACGGCGCTTCGCACGAAGACTGGACGGCGGCACGGCCGAGATCATCGGCGACTGGACAGCCATCGGCTTCTACGTTTCCGGCCAGCCTTTCATCCAGCCCAGCATCCCGCACAGTTCGGAGGGGCTGCACAACGACTTCCGCATGCTGACGCTGGGAGAGCGCGTATCTCCGATCAGCACCGACGACACGCCGGAGATCCGGCAGGCCGCCGAGCTTCGCGGCTACATCTGCACGCAATGGGAAATCCTCGACCAGTCGCTGGACGGCTTCCACCTGCGCCGCCATGGCAGCACCGAGCGGCTGGAGCACCGCCAGCTGATCGCAATCCGCCCCCGCGAGGCGAAAGCATTCCAGCTGGGCATGATCAGCTGGGTGATGTACGGCGAGGACGGCGCGCTGGAGACCGGCATCAAGCTGCTCGCCGGCGTCCCCGTTGAGGTGGCGGTGCGTTCTGCCGGTATTGGCCGAGAACATTACGCCGACAGTTTCCAGCCGGCCTTCCGGCTGTCGGAAACGCCCGCGCTGAAGGCGCCTGCCACCCTGGTGCTGCCAGCCGGCTATTTCCATCCCTTCCGCGTCGTCGAAATCCACGACGGTGGCCTGCATGGCTATCGACTGCTCGAGCGCGTGATGCGCGGCGCGGATTTCGATCAGGTGACCTTCGAAGCGATCAGCGTCGGCGCCTGATGCGCGCGCCCGGGAAGCGCACCGCGAAGCGACTGCCCTTGCCGGGCTCGCTCTCGATACGCAGTTCGGCGCCGTGACGGGAGACGATGTGCTTGACGATGGCCAGCCCCAGGCCGGTGCCGCCGGTCTCGCGCGAGCGGCCCTTGTCGACGCGGAAGAAACGCTCGGTCAGCCGTGAGATGTGCTTCGGATCGATGCCGATACCGTTGTCCGACACCGCAAACTCGCCCCCGCCGGCCATTCGTCGCCAGCCGATGACGATGCTCCCACCGGCCGGCGTATAGCGCACCGCATTGCTCGCCAGGTTGGCGAAGGCGGAGTGCAGCTCCTTCTGGCTGCCGAGGACGATGTCACCGTCGTCCCGGTCGTCGAGCTGGATCTCGATCTGATGCCGACCGCCCGACAGCACGATGGCCTCCTGCGAGATGGTGCGCACCAGCGCGCAGACGTCGACCCGCTCCTCGATCGGCGCCGGCGCATCGGTCTCCAGCGCCGACAGCGTCAGCAGGTCCTCGATCAGCCGCTGCATGCGCGTGGACTGGTCGAGCGCCATCTGCAGGAAGCGATCGACGTCGGCACGGTCCAGATCGTCCAGGCCGTCATGCACCGTCTCGAGGAAACCGCCGACCACGGTCAGCGGCGTGCGCAGCTCGTGCGAGACGTTGGCGATGAAGTCCTGGCGCATGGTCTCGAGCTTCTCGAGCTGGGTGATGTCGCGCGAGATCAGCATCTTCTGCCCGCCGCCGAACGGCACGATCTGCAGCTGCAGGCGCATCGCGGGCTTGCGGGGCGACTGGATCAGCAGCGGTTCGTCCTGCGCTGCTTCCATGTAGGCGACCAGTTCGGGCAGGCGCACCAGACCCGTCAGCGGGACGCCGATGTCCTTTTCCTGTGACAGCCCGAGGTGCTGTTCGGCACGTCGGTTGAGCCATTCGATGCTGTCGTTGCCGGACAGGTAGATGATGCCGTCGGGCATCGCCTCGCTCGCGGCACGGAAACGTTCCAGCGTGGCCGAATGGCGAACACGCTCTTCCCGGCCATCGCGGGCGCGACACTCCAGCTCGTGGAACACCGCACGCCAGGCGCCATGGCCATCCGGGACAGGCTCGTCGTCACGTCGCCGCGCCCACTGCGCCAGACGCTGCAGATTGCTCAGGTGATGGTCGAGCAGCGCGAGCAGGACGAGAATGAACAGGCCGATGCCGAACCACTGACCGAAGGCATAGCCCACCACCAGCGACAGCAGTGCGCATGCGGTGATGAAGATCAGCGAACCGGTCCAGATCTTGTACATGGATTGTGCAGGGTAAAGGGAGGGCGGCCGGGAGGCGGAGCGGGCGTCGGCCACACGCTCCGTTTCCGGCCCGCGCGGCTTTCGCCCGCACGCATCATACCGCGGCGTCGATGCGCGTCGAGAAGCGGTAGCCGCTGCCGCGAACGGTCTGGATCAGCTGGTCGTGGCCGGTCGGCTCGAGCGCCGAGCGCAACCGGCGGATATGCACATCGACGGTACGTTCCTCGACGAAGACGTGGTCGCCCCACACCTGATCGAGCAACTGCGCGCGCGAATGCACACGCTCTGGATGCGTCATCAGGAAATGCAGCAGACGGAACTCGGTCGGCCCCAGGGCCAGCCCCTGCTCGCCGGCGGTGACGCGATGGGCGATCGGATCGAGTTTCAGCCCGCCCAGCGCGACCGGATCATCCGTCGCCTGCGGCACGCGACGGCGCAGCACGGCCTTGATCCGCGCAACCAGCTCGCGCGGCGAGAACGGCTTGGTGATGTAGTCGTCGGCCCCGGTCTCCAGACCCGTGACCTTGTCCGCTTCCTCGCCCCGCGCGGTGAGCATGATGATCGGCGTCGTGCGCGTACGCTCGTCGGCACGCAGGCGACGCGCCAGCTCGACGCCGGACATGCCCGGCAGCATCCAGTCGAGCAGGATCAGGTCGGGCAAGGCCTCGCGCACCAGCCGCTGCGCGGACTCGGCATCGGCGACGCGGATCACGTTGTGCCCGGCGCGCGTAAGGTTGACCGCGATCAGCTCCTGGATCGCAGGCTCGTCCTCTACCAGCAGTATGTTTGCTGCCATGATTCGCTCCATTCGTTCATGCGCAGTCTATTGCAGAAGCTTGACGGTTTTGTGACAGGTCACATGCCCCCTGCGGTGCGGCGGACGCTTCGGGTATGATTGGATTCCTTACAGTAGCAGCAGACGAGGCCCATCATGGCCGGACTCGACACCAAGACCCCGACCCCCACCGCCATCACCGTTCACCGACAGTCCAGGATGCTCGAACTCCGTTTTGACGACGGCGCGGCATTCCAGCTGCCGTTCGAGTTCCTGCGCGTGCACTCGCCGTCAGCCGAGGTGCGCGGGCATGGTCCGGGACAGGAGGTGCTTCAGCTCGGCAAGCGTGACGTCGACATCGTCGGCATCGACCCGGTCGGCAACTATGCCATCCGGCCACGCTTCGACGACGGTCACGACAGCGGCCTGTATTCATGGGATTACCTCTACATGCTGGGCAGCCGCCATGACGAATTGTGGCAGCAGTATCTCGCCGAGCTGGAGCGTACCGGCGGCAGCCGCGACCCGGCCCTTGCGCCACCGCCTGCAGCGAAGGGCGGTTGCGGTTCACACGGACACTGACGCATGAGTGACAAACAGACCCACTTCGGTTTCCAGAGCGTCGCCGAGGGCGAGAAGCGCCACAAGGTGGCAGAAGTGTTCTCATCCGTTGCACGGCGCTACGACGTCATGAACGACCTGATGTCGATGGGGCTGCACCGGCTCTGGAAGACCTTTGCCATCCAGCTTTCCGGGGTTCGCGAAGGCGCCCGCGTGCTCGACGTCGCCGGCGGTACCGCCGATCTTTCGCTGGCCTTTGCAAAAAGGGTGGGCAAGAGCGGGCAGGTGTGGCTAACCGACATCAATCACGCCATGCTGTCGGTCGGACGTGACCGCGTGGTCGATCACGGAACCATGCTGCCGGTGGCGCAGTGCGACGCCGAGAAGCTGCCGTTT
>JBFHJY010000038.1:0-11866 GCA_041595655.1 Azoarcus sp. | reverse complement strand
TGATCCTCGACGAGCCGACCACCGGAGTCGATCCCCTCTCGCGGCGCCAGTTCTGGCGCCTGATCGCGCGCATCCGTGCCGCCCGTCCCGGCATGAGCGTGCTCATCGCCACCGCCTACATGGAGGAGGCCGAGGACTTCGACTGGCTGGTAGCGGTGGATGCCGGCCGCGTGCTGGCCACCGGCACGCCGCGCGAACTGCGCGAACGCACGCCGCGCGACACGCTGGAAGGCGCGTTCCTGGCGCTGCTGCCGGAGGCGCGGCGGCAGGGTCACCGCGAGGTGGTGATTCCGCCAATGGAGGCCGGCGAGGTGGTGATTTCCTCGCGTGGACTGCAGATGCGCTTCGGCGACTTCGTGGCGGTTGATGACGTCAATCTGGAGGTGCGGCGTGGCGAGATCTTCGGCTTCCTCGGCTCCAACGGCTGCGGCAAGTCGACCACCATGAAGATGCTCACCGGCCTGCTCGAACCCTCGGCCGGCGAGGCGTTGCTGCTCGGCCGCAGGCTCGACGCGAAGGATCTGGAGACGCGCCGCCGGGTGGGCTATCTGTCCCAATCCTTCTCGCTGTATGGCGAACTGACGGTGCGGCAGAACCTGGATCTGCATGCGCGGCTGTTCGATCTGCCGCCGGACGCTGCCGCCGAGCGCATCGAGGCGTTGACGCGGCGCTTCGGCCTGGATGCGGTGATGGACACGCAGCCCGATGCGCTGCCGCTGGGCATGCGCCAGCGCCTGCAGCTGGCGGTGGCGGTGCTGCACCGGCCCGACGTGCTGATTCTCGACGAGCCGACTTCCGGCGTCGATCCGGTGGCGCGCGACGGTTTCTGGGAGCTCATCGTCGAACTGTCCAGGCGCGACGGCGTGACCATCTTCATCACCACCCACTTCATGAACGAGGCGCAGCGCTGCGACCGCGTCTCGCTGATGCATGCCGGCCGTGTGCTGGCCACCGACACGCCGGCCGCATTGATGGCGCGGCGCGGCGCGGACACGCTGGACGACGCCTTCGTCGCCTATCTGGAAGAGGCCGCCGGCGTGGCTGCCGAGTCGCCGCGCACGCCTCCGCCGGCGGTCGAGGCGCCGTCGGCGCGGCAGCCGCGCTTCTCGCTGGCGCGCTTGTTCAGCTTTGCCGCGCGCGAATCCACCGAGCTGCGGCGCGACCCCATCCGTCTCACGCTGGCCATGCTGGGCAGCGTGATCCTGATGCTGGTGATGGGTTACGGCATCAACATGGACGTCGAGGATCTGCATTTCGCCGTGCTCGACCATGACCGCAGCGTGGCGAGCCAGAGCTACACCCTGCGCGTGTCGGGCTCACGCTACTTTCTGGAGCAGCCGGAGCTGCTCAGCCACGCTGACCTGGATGCGCGCATGCGCGGTGGCAAACTGGCCATGGCGATCGAGATCCCGCCCGGCTTCGGGCGGGATCTGGCGCGCGGGGCGGTGCCCGAGGTGGCTGTGTGGATCGACGGCTCGATGCCCATGCGCGCCGAGATTGCCCGTGGCTATGTCATGGGCCTGCATGCGCAGACGCTGGCCGATGCCGTAGCCGAATCGGGTGTCACGACCAGCCCGCTGACGAGCGTCGAGGTGCGCTTCCGCTACAACCCCGAACTGCGCAGTCTGGTGGCGATGGCGCCGATGGTGACCCCGCTGATGCTGGTGTTCATTCCGGCCATGCTCACCGCGCTGGGCGTGGTGCGCGAGAAGGAGCTGGGCTCCATCGTCAACGTGTACACCACGCCGGTGAGCAAGCTCGAATTCCTGATCGGCAAGCAGCTGCCCTATATCGCGCTGTCGATGTTCAATTTCGCCGTGATGTTCCTCATCGCCATCGCGCTGTTCCAGGTGCCGTTCAAGGGCAGCCTGCTCACGCTCACGGTCGGCGCGTTGCTCTACGTCACCGCCACCACCGGCCTGGGGTTGCTGATGTCGACGCTGATGAACAGCCAGGTCGCGGCGATTGCCGGTACGGCCATCGGCACGCTGCTGCCGGCGGTGCAGTTCTCCGGCCTGCTCGATCCGGTCTCCTCGCTCGAAGGTGTGGGCGCCATGGTGGGGGCGGTGTATCCCACCACGCACTTTCTCACCATCACCAGCGGCACTTTCTCCAAGGCGCTCGGTTTTGCCGATCTGGGGGGCTCCTTTCTGCCTTTGCTGCTGGCGATTCCGGTCCTCACCGGGCTGTCGGTGCTGTTGCTGAGGAAGCAGGGGAAATGACCATGCGTGTGCGTTCGCCTTTCCTGCGTAACACCTGGACGCTGGGCATGAAGGAGTTCCGCAGCCTGTCGCGCGATGCGGCGATGATGTTCCTGATCGTCTTCATGTTCACGGTTTCGGTAGTGTCCGAGACGAAGGAGCGTCCCGAGACCCTCAATCGCGCGGCGATCGCAGTGGTGGACGAGGATCGCTCGCAGCTGTCCACGCGCATCATTGCCGCGCTGCATCCGCCGCAGTTCATCACGCCCGAACTGGTGAATCTGGCCGACATGGATCGCGGCATGGATGTCGGACGCTACACCTTCGTGCTCGACATTCCCCCCAACTTCCAGCGTGACGTGATGGCCGGGCGCAGTCCGGCATTGCAGCTCAACGTCGATGCCACGCGCCAGAGCCAGGCACAGACCGGCGCAGGCTACATCCAGAACATCGTCAACGACGAGATCCGCGCCCACGTCCAGCGAGTGCGCGCGCCGCCGCCGCAGCCCGTGGAACTGGTGCCGCGCGCGATGTTCAATCCCAATCTGGATGCGGCATGGTTCGCCGCGATCACGGCGATCATCAACAACGTCACCATGCTCGGCATCCTGCTCACCGGTGCCGCGCTGATCCGCGAGCGAGAGCACGGTACTGTCGAGCACCTGCTGGTGATGCCGGTAACGCCGCTGGAGATCATGCTGTCCAAGATCTGGTCGATGGGCGTGGTGGTGCTGGTGGCCTCGACGCTGTCGCTGTACGTGGTGGTGGAGGGCGTGCTGGGCATCGCCGTGGCCGGCTCGATTGCGCTGTTCGCGGTCGGCACCTTGCTGTATCTGTTTGCGGCGGCTTCCATCGGCATCTTCATGGGCACCATCGCGCGCAGCATGCCGCAGTTCGGCCTGATGGCCATCCTGGTGCTGTTGCCGCTGCAGATCCTGTCCGGAGCGCTGACCCCGCGCGAGAGCATGCCGGACCTCATTCAGTATCTGATGTCGCTGGCGCCCACCACGCACTACGTGGCGATGGGCCAGTCCATCCTGTTCCGTGGCGCCGGGCCGGATGTGGTGTGGCCGGAGTTCGTGATGGTCGCGTCGATCGGTGGCGTGTTCCTGGCACTGGCACACCATCGTCTGCGCCGCACGATTGGCGAGATGCAGGGGTGAACGGGGCGCTCGGGCCTTTCCTGCGGCATCGTCCCCCCGGTCTTCCGGCGGTGATGCTGTGCGCTGTGACGCTGTTGCTGTCGGCCTGCACCCTGCCGGCGCTCGATCAACGTGATGCCAGCGTCGCGCCACCACCCGAGAGCACGCGAGAAACACCGCTCGGTCGTGCGGTTGCCGAAATCCTGCCGGGGCATGGTGGACTCAGCGGCATTCATCCTCTGGCCGATGCGCGGGATGCTTTTGCTGCGCGCGTGCTGCTGACGCGCAGTGCGGCTGCGACACTGGACGTGCAGTATTACATCTGGCGCCACGACGTCACCGGCACGCTGTTGCTCAAGGCCTTGCTCGATGCGGCCGATCGCGGCGTGCGGGTACGAATGCTGCTCGATGACCACGGTACGGCCGCGGTCGATCGTGAGCTGGGGGCACTCAACACCCACCCGCAGGTGGAAGTGCGGTTGTTCAATCCCTTCATGGTGCGCGTCCCCAAGTATTCGGGCTTTCTGACCGACTTCCGGCGGCTCAACCGGCGCATGCACAACAAATCGTTCACGGTGGACAACCAGGTCACCATCGTCGGTGGGCGCAATATCGGCGACGAGTACTTTGCGGCTACCGACGGGCCGGTCTTTGCCGACCTGGACGTGCTGGCGGTGGGGCCGGTGGTCGATGCGGTGTCGCGCGACTTCGATCGCTACTGGGCCAGCGCTTCGTCCTATCCGGCGGACATGATCCTGGGCAGGCCTGACGCGGGGGCGCTGGAACAGTTTAGGACCGTCGGCACGGTCGTGGGCAGCACCGAGGCGGCTGAGTCCTATCTGCGCGTGATGCGCGAGACAGACTTCCTGCAGGCCCTGATGTCCGGCGAACTGACTTTCGAATGGGCGGTGACGCGCGTGCTCAGCGACGACCCGGCCAAGGGCTTGGCGAAGGCGCCGCGGCGCGCCCACCTGATGCCGCAGCTGCGAGCGGTGATCGATACGCCGGGGCGATCGGTCGATCTGGTGTCGCCGTACTTCGTGCCCACTGCCGCCGGGGTGGAGGCGTTTGCAGAGCTGGTGCGACAGGGCGTGCGCGTGCGCGTGCTCACCAATGCGCTGGAAGCAACCGATGTCGCTGTCGCGCATGCGGGTTATGTCAAGTACCGCAAGGATCTGCTCGCAGCCGGGGTGTCGCTGTTCGAATTGCGTAACCCGCAGCGCGAGGGTGATCTGAACCTGCGTGTCGTCGGCCCATTCGGCAGCTCCGGCTCCAGTCTGCACGCCAAGACCTTCGCCATCGATGGTGAGCGCATCTTCGTCGGCTCTTTCAATTTCGACCCTCGCTCGATCAATCTGAATACCGAGCTCGGCGTCATCATCGAGAGCCGGCGACTTGCCCGGCAGGTGGCTGACGCTTTCGAGAACAGCATCCCCTTGCAAGCATACGAACTCGAGCTGTCCGAAGACGGCCGTGTGTCGTGGATCGAACGAAGTGATGAAGGAGTGCGGATCCATCGTTGGGAGCCCGGGACGGATCCGGTGCAGCGGCTGGGCGTTCGGCTGCTGTCGATCCTGCCGATCGAGTGGCTGTTGTGAGGGTGTGCGCCGTAAGCTGCTACAATGCTCGGCGTGGCGGGTCTCCCCGCATTGCAGAGCGGTGAACCTGGTCAGGGCCGGAAGGCAGCAGCCACAGCTGCAACCTGCAAGTGCCGGGGGTCAGGCTCGCCACCCTGAACATGAAACGGGCGTCGCGCAATGCGACGCCCGTTTTGCGTTCACAGCAGGGCGTCGAGCAGCATCATGGTTACGAAGCCGAGCATCAGGCCGCCGGTGGCCAGCGTTTCGTGGCCGCGCCGGTGGGATTCCGGAATGATCTCGTGGCTGACCACGAACAGCATCGCGCCCGCGGCCGCCGCCAGTCCCCACGGCAACAGCGCGGCCGAGACCGTTACCGCAGCCGAGCCGAGCAGCGCTGCCAGCGGCTCGACCAGTCCCGACAAGGCCGCCACGCCGAAGGCCAGCTTGCGCGCGTATCCCGCCGTGACCAGCGCAATGGCCACGATCAGCCCCTCCGGCACGTTCTGCAGCGAGATGCCGGTGGCCACCGCGTTGCCAGTGGCGGCCTCGCCGGCGGCCACGCCGATGGCCAGTCCTTCCGGGATGTTGTGCACCGCAATCGCGAACACGAACAGCCACACCGCGCCCACCGTACGCTCCCCCTCCGGCGCGTGCGTGTGCGGCAGCGTCCGGTCGAGCGCGAGCAGCAGCGCGGCGCCGACGCTGAGGCCGGCCGTCACCAGCAGGGCCGCGCCGGTGTCGCTTGCGCCGCGCGCGAGCGCGGTGTCGAAGGCCGGCAGCAGCAGCGAGAACACGCTGGCGGCCAGCATCACGCCGGCACCGAAGCCGAGCAGTGCGCCCTGCACGCCGGCGGAGATGCGGCGCATGACCAGCACCGGAACCGCGCCGAGCGCGGTGGCCAGGGCAGCCATGACGCCGCCGGCGAGCGCGCCGCGAAGGCCTTCGGGCAGCGCCGGGGGTGTCTGCGCGATCTGGGCGAGCAACAGGGCAAGACCGGCGAGCGCGATGCTCCAACCGGCGAGCGCGCGCAGGAAGCCGGGCAGGCCGGCGCGCTGGAAATGCAGGCGGGCGACTTTGGCGACCATGGCGAACTCCTTGGAAACGTGCGGGACGTTTCAAGTATCGCCAGTGGCCGTCAATAGTTCCAATTGAACTTCAGAAACAATCCGATAGCCAGTGCGGATCGTCAGCGCGGGCTGCGGTAGCCGCCGGGAACCCCGTTGGGTGACAGCACCACCTGCCACAGCTGTGTCGTGCGGGCGCGGAAGGTGCCGGCGCAGGCCAGCAGGTAGTAGCGCCACATGCGGTAGAAGCGCTCGCCGTACTTGTCGGCAAACTGCGGCCAGGCGGCCTCGAAGTTGGCATGCCAGGCCATCAGCGTGCGGTCGTAGTCGGCGCCGAAGTTGTGCACGTCCTCGACGACGAAGAAGGGTTCGGCCGTGTCGGCAATTTCACCCAGCGCGGGGAGGGCGCCGTTGGGGAAGATGTAGCGCTCGATCCACGGATCGGTCGGTACGCCGCGGCGGTTCTTGCCGATGGTGTGCAGCACGAACAGGCCGTCGTCGGCGAGCACGCGGCGCGCCACCTCAAAATAGGTGCGGTAGTTCTTGTGGCCGACATGCTCGAACATGCCGACCGAGGCGATGCGATCGAAGCGTCCGTCGATCTCGCGGTAGTCCTTGAGCAGGAATTCCACCGGCAGGTCCGCGCAGCGCGCGGCGCCGTAATCGGCCTGTTCCTTCGATACCGTCACACCGGAGCAATGCGCGCCGTATTCACGCGCGGCGTAGCGCATCAGGCTGCCCCAGCCGCAGCCGATATCGAGCATCTTCATGCCGGGCTGGAGACCGAGCTTGCGGCAGATCAGGTCGAGCTTGGCGGTCTGGGCGTCGGCGAGGTTGTCGGCCTGTGCCCAGTAACCGCAGGTGTAGGCCATGTGATCGTCGAGCATGGCCTCGAACAGGTCGTTGCCGATGTCGTAGTGTTCCTTGCCGACCTGCCAGGCGCGTCGCATGGTCTGCAGGTTGAACAGACGGGCGCGCAGTCCGGCCATGATCAGCGTGCCGCTGGCCACCTTCTCGTCGAGGTGTGCGGCGAGCACGCGGGTGAAGAATTCGTCGAGCCGGTCGCAATCCCACCAGCCTTCCATGTAGGCCTCGCCCAGCCCCAGGCTGCCGCGCGCGAGGATGCGTTCGGCGGTGTCGGGGTGATGGAAGCGGAGGTCCCAGGGGCGCTCGCCGTTGACCGTGACGCCGGCCTCGGCCAGCAGTTCGGCGACCGCCTCGAGCGCGGCGCGGCTCTTGCGACGAGGAGCGGCAGGCAGGTGTGGTGGTATGCGGGAGTGCCCGCCATGGTGCGCCGGAAGGCGCCGGGAGGTCTCGGTTGCGGAGCTTGCCTGTTCCATCGTTCTCCTCTCGCCTTGTTAAGGGTAGAGGCCGCGAAGGGCCGGAGCTGGCTGGCCAGCCGCACAGGGCGCTGGCACCGTTGACTCGCAGGCACTATAGCCAAGTCTGGCGACAAGGGTAAACCGCAATGCTGAACGGGCCAGCTCCGCTGCGTGCAGGCAGGCCCGTTCAGCGCTCGATCACTCGAGGTCGAAGCGGTCGGCGTTCATGACCTTCGTCCAGGCGGCGACGAAGTCACGCACGAACTTCTCCTTGTTGTCGTCCTGTGCGTACACCTCGGCGTAGGCGCGCAGGATGGAGTTGGAGCCGAACACCAGATCGACGCGGCTGGCCGTCCACTTCACCGCGCCGCTCTTGCGCTCGCGGATCTCGTAGCTGTTCCTGCCGGTCGGCTTCCACGTGTAGGCCATGTCCGTGAGATTGACGAAGAAGTCGTTCGTCAGCGCGCCGACACGGTCCGTGAACACGCCGTGATTGCTGCCACCGTGGTTGGTGCCGAGCACGCGCATGCCGCCGATCAGCACCGTCATCTCCGGCGCCGTCAGGCCCAGCAGCTGGGCGCGGTCGAGCAGCATCTCCTCGGGCGTCGGGATGAAGTCATCGGACTTCAACCAGTTGCGGAAGCCGTCATGCGCCGGCTCCAGCGGCTCGAAGGACTCGACGTCCGTCTGTTCGGGGCTGGCGTCGCCGCGTCCGGGCGCGAACGGCACCGGCACGTTGAGGCCGGCAGCCTTGATGGCCTGCTCCAGCCCGACGTTGCCGCCCAGCACGATGACGTCGGCCACGCTGGCACCAGTCTCGGCGGCGATCTTTTCATACACCCCCAGCACCTTGGCAAGGCGCTGCGGCTCGTTGCCGGCCCAGTCCTTCTGCGGGGCGAGACGGATGCGCGCACCGTTGGCGCCGCCGCGCATGTCCGAGCCGCGGAAGCTGCGGGCGCTGTCCCACGCGGTGCTGACCATCTCGCCCACCGACAGGCCGGCCGCGGCGATCTTGTCCTTGACCGCGTTGACGTCGTAGCTCTTGTTGCCGGCCGGCACGGGGTCCTGCCAGATCAGGTCTTCGGCCGGCACTTCGGGGCCGATGTAGCGCACCTTCGGACCCATGTCACGGTGGGTCAGCTTGAACCAGGCGCGGGCGAACACTTCGGAAAAATAAGCCGGGTCCTTGTAGAAACGCTCGGAGATCTTGCGGTACTCCGGGTCCATCTTCATCGCCATGTCCGCGTCGGTCATGATGGGGTTGTAGCGGATGGACGGGTCTTCGACGTCAACCGGCTTGTCTTCTTCCTTGATGTCGATCGGCTCCCACTGCCAGGCGCCGGCCGGGCTCTTCTTGAGCTCCCACTCGTAGTTGAGCAGCAGTTCGAAGTAACCGTTGTCCCACTGCGTCGGATGCGTGGTCCAGGCGCCCTCGAGGCCGCTGGTGACCGTATCGCGACCGATGCCGCGGGTCTTGTGGTTGTTCCAGCCCAGTCCTTGCTCCTCGATGTCAGCGGCTTCCGGGGCCGGGCCAAGATTTGCGGCGTCACCGTTGCCATGGCACTTGCCGACGGTGTGGCCACCAGCGGTGAGCGCGACGGTTTCCTCGTCGTTCATGGCCATGCGGGCAAAGGTCACGCGCACGTCGTGGGCGGTCTTGAGCGGATCGGGCTTGCCGTCGACGCCTTCAGGGTTCACGTAGATCAGGCCCATCATGACAGCGGCGAGCGGGTTGGCGAGGTCGCGTTCGCCGGAGTAGCGACTGTTCTCGCTGCCGGTCGGAGCAAGCCATTCCTTCTCGGAGCCCCAGTAGATGTCCTTCTCCGGGTGCCAGATGTCGGCACGGCCGTAGGCGAAGCCGTAGGTCTTGAGGCCCATGGATTCATAGGCGATGTTGCCGGCGAGGATGATCAGGTCGGCCCACGAGAGTTTGTTGCCGTACTTCTTCTTGATCGGCCACAGCAGGCGGCGGGCCTTGTCGAGGTTGGCGTTGTCGGGCCAGGAGTTGATCGGGGCGAAACGCTGGTTGCCGGTGCCGCCGCCGCCGCGACCGTCAGCAATGCGGTAGGTGCCGGCGGCGTGCCAGGCCATGCGGATCATCAGGCCGCCGTAGTGGCCCCAGTCGGCCAGCCACCATTCCTGGCTGTCGGTCATCAGCGCGGTGAGGTCACGCTTGACGGCGTCGTAATCGAGTTTCCTGACCTCCTTGCGGTAGTCGAAATCCTCGCCCAACGGATTGGTCTTGGTGTCGTGCTGGTGCAGGATGTCGAGGTTCAGCGCCTTCGGCCACCACGCCATCACGGAATCGGATGCTTCGGTGTTGCTGCCGTGCATTACGGGACATTTGCTCATGGTTCCATCCTCCTTTGGTTCTGCCTGCAGATATGGCGAATACTGGTCACGCCGCGTGGGCGAGGTTGGCAAGTACTGCGTAAAAGGCGTCGAGCGCCGAGTGGGGGGCGTTCATCGGCAACATACTCCTTTCCCTCATGGTCGCAGCAATCGGCTACCGACGGATGAAGCTTAGGTTTCAGGGTGTCATAGCGCCAATGGATCGTAGATATTCTTTAGATTGGTTTTGATAATCACGATCAAGTGTTCCGGCAAACCGCTTGACGGGCCGGCAGGCTGCTAGAATCCGACGCCATGAGCTATCAGGTCCTCGCGCGAAAATGGCGCCCCCGTTCCTTTGCCACGCTGGTTGGCCAGGATCACGTCGTGCGTGCGCTGACGCACGCCCTGGAGACCGGGCGCCTCCATCACGCCTGGCTGTTCACCGGCACGCGCGGGGTTGGCAAGACCACCATCAGCCGGATCCTCGCCAAGGCGCTGAACTGTGAAACCGGCATGACGGCCGAGCCTTGTGGCGTGTGCGATGCCTGTCGCGCCATCGATGCCGACCGTTTCCCCGACTATGTGGAGATGGACGCCGCCTCCAATCGTGGCGTCGACGACATGGCGGCGCTGCTGGACCGCGCCGTGTATGCGCCGGTGCAGGGGCGCTACAAGGTCTACATGATCGACGAAGTGCACATGCTTACCGGGCACGCCTTCAACGCCATGCTGAAGACCCTCGAGGAGCCACCCGAGCACGTCAAGTTCATCCTCGCCACGACCGATCCGCAGAAGATTCCGGTCACGGTGCTGTCGCGATGTCTGCAGTTCAACCTCAAGCAGATGTCGCAAGGCGCCATCGTCGATCATCTGTCGTACATCCTCGGTGAGGAGGGGGTGGTCTTCGAGCGTTCGGCGCTTTCGCACATCGCGCGTGCGGCCGGAGGGTCGATGCGGGACGCGCTGTCGCTGCTCGACCAGGCCATCTCGCACGGTGCCGGCAAGGTCGAGGACGAGGGCGTCTCGCGCATGCTCGGCACGGTCGGTGACGACCATCTCTACGGCGTGCTCGACGGCCTGCTCGCGGGCGATGTGCAGGCCATGCTCGCCGTGGCCGAGGCGATGGAGATGCGCAGTCTTTCATTCGATTCTGCCTTGCAGGCGCTGGCTTCCCTGCTCTCGCGCATCGCGCTGTCGCAATTCGCGCCGGCCGCGATGGCCGACGACGCCGAGCGCGCACGCATCGCACCGTATGCCGAGGCTTTCGACGCCGAGTATCTGCAGCTCGCCTACCAGATCGCGATTCACGGGCGCGACGAACTCGCCTTGGCGCCGGACGAATACACCGGTTTCACGATGACCCTGCTGCGCCTGCACGCCTTCCGTCCCGAGCAGCCGCCAGCGCTCGGGGGGACTGCGCCTGCTGCCGGGGGAGGTGATGCGGCCAGGGCGCAGGCCGTCCCGGCGCGCCCGGTGGCCCCGCCGGCTGCGGTGCCGCAGGCGGCGGCCAGGGGGCAGGTGGCCGAGCCGAAGTCCGTCGAGCCACAGCAAGCTGCCGTGATGCACGCGCCGAAGCCGGCGGCTGGCGACGAGCCCCCGCCCTGGGAGGACGTGCCGCCGGCCACGCCGGACGATCGGCCGGTTTCCGCCGACGAAGTCTTCGACACGCCGTCGCCGCGGCTCGCCTCCCGATCCGCCTTGGCGGCTGATGCCGCGGGCGAAGTCTCCGCTGCCCTGGCTGCCGCCGACTGGCACGCGCTGCAGGCTGTGCTCGCCCCCAGTGGCATGCTGCGGGAGCTTTGCCTGCACTGCGAATGGGCTGGCTTCGGTGACGGCACGCTGGTGCTGCGCCTGGCCAGCACCCACCACCATCTGCTGGAGATGACTGCTGACGCGTCGGCCCGGCTGTCTGAGTTGCTGACCGCGCGTGCGGGACGTGCGCTGCGCGTGCGTGTCGAAATCGGCGCCATCGAGCGCGAAACGCCGGCGCAGCGCAACGAGGCGGAGCGGCAGGCAAGGCATGCCGCCGCCGTCGAGGCCTTGGAAAGTGATCCATTCGTGTGCCAGGTGATCGAGTGTTTCGACGCGCGTTTCGTCGAGGAATCGGTCAGGCCGCTTTGAATACAACCAGGAGTATGCCGAAATGATGAAAGGTGGAATCGCCGGGCTGATGAAACAGGCCCAGCAGATGCAGGAAAACATGAAGAAGATGCAGGACCAGCT